>JAHKZS010000105.1 GCA_020626545.1 bacterium | reverse complement strand
TATTCCCTCACTGAATACCACTTTTTCCGCAATAGAACAATACGATTTCCAAGGGACATCTTGTCCGTTTACATATTCTAAAACTCGATTGTTGCCCGATATAGTTAAAGTGGATGTTGTATCGTCGAAGCTCCAAGCGCAGCCGTTTGTGTGAGTAGTATCCCTTAAATAGTATAAGTTTAATAATTTTATTACATCGATGTCGAACTGTATATTTTTCCATTCTTTTTCCGTGCCGTAATAAAACACATCGGTAAGATTATCGCAGTCAATAAAACAGTTTTCGGTAATGTGTTTTAAATTATGGTGGAAATATATTGTTTTTAAAGATTTACAATTATTGAATGAACAAGCTACATAACTAACATTAATAGGCAGCTCTACTTCGGTAAGACTGTCACAATAATTAAAGGTATAAACGGCAACCAAAGAGTCGGGTAAGTCTATTTTTTTAAGATTGGAACAATAATCAAAAGCGTTATCATCAATAACTCTTAATCCGCTGTTAAACTTTACTTCCTCAAGCGAATCGCATCCTGAAAAAGCACGTTCTTTTATTGTTTCTATAGAATCACAGAATTCTATGTTTTTAATAGATTTAAACCCAGCGAACGTCCATTCCCCGATACTGTAGATTTCGCCTTCGAATTTTACATTTTCAATTTCATCTTTATAACTATACCATGGCGTTTCTACGCTGCCAAAATAATTATCCATATCGCCTTCGCCTGAGATAGTTATTGTTTTTGTGTCGGGATTAAACTCCCACGAGCAATCTCCCGTAGTTCCGCTGTAAACATTCTCCTCGGCGTTTACGCTGAGCGCGGGAGTTAGTACGGAAATTATTATTAAAATAGAAAAGAGAGATGAAAGGGGTTTTATAAATTTCTTCATTTTTCGTTTCATTCCTTATGAAAGAGTCAGTCCGCCGAATGAGCGGTTGTTTGGTTTTTGAGTAGCGGCTGGTGTAGTCGAGTAAATTCTCGGCTGTGTAGCCGCTGTAGTGGGCATAGGACCTTTGCTTATTATTAAATTTACCTTCGAGCCTCGCTTTAGCTTTTTGCTCGGCTTCGGAGTTTGGCTTATAATAATATTTTCGTCCTTATCGCTGTATTCGAATGTGGTTTTCACTTTGAATTTTTTGAGCGATTTTTTTATTGCGTTATAGTTTTTGCCGACTAAATTCGGGACGGCGTATTTTTTCTCGCCCTTGCTGAGTACGACTTCTACCGTGCTGTTCTCGGGAAGCGAGCTGTTTTTCGGGGGAGATTGAGAAATAATACAATTCTTTTTGTATTTTTTAGAATACTTGGTTTTAGTAACTTTAATATAAAGGTTCTTATCTTTTAAAAGCTTTTCGGCTTTTTCGATGTTCATAGCTTTAAGGTCGGTTACGGCTACGAGTTTTCCTTTACTCACCGCTATTTTTACGTTTGAACCCATTTTTACCGAGGTGTCTTTTAAGGGGGATTGAGATATTACAAATCCCTTTTTAACCGTGTCGGAGTATTTATAGCTCGATTTTAGAAGTAGATTATTCTTTTTAATAATGCTCTCGGCTTTTGATAACTGTATTCCCGTAAGGTTAGGAACCTTGCG
>JAHKZS010000104.1 GCA_020626545.1 bacterium | reverse complement strand
TTCGCGTTAGCGTGAGCGTCCTCTTGTTTAATAAAAAGAATGCTTCCGTCGTCCTGATACTCGCCGATAATTCTGCTCGCTTTGTACGAAGCGTGTACATATCGCTCTCCGTTATCCTCGGTCGAGCTTGTCGAGGCGTAGCTTGGAATTACTGTTGAAGTAATCGCTATAAGGACAGCGAGAGCGTATGTAATAATCTTTTTCATTTAACGCACAACCTTTCCTAAATTCTATCATTGAGAGTTGAGAATTTTTCTAATCGACGGTTAAAAGGCAGACGTTCTCAATATGCGGAGTTCTCGAGAATAAATCCACGGGAGTTATTTCTTTTACGGAATAATTATTTTCAGTAAAAAGCTTCAAATCCCTCGCTAAAGTTTCGCTGTCACAGCTTACGTAAACCACTCTCTCGGGATTCATCTCCGCGATTGTAGCGATAAGCTCGCTGTCGAGTCCTTTTCTCGGCGGGTCGACTATAATAACGTCGGGCTTTATTCCGTCCCGGCTGAGCTTTTCCGCGGCGAATTTAGCGTCGCCGCATACAAATTCGGCGTTTTTTATTCCGTTAATCTCGGCGTTATACTTCGCGTCCTCTACCGCGTCCTCTATAATCTCTACCCCGATGAGCTTCTTGCACTTATCCGCCATAGTTAGCCCTATCGTACCCGTACCGCAGTAAAGGTCTATAAGCACTTCGTTACCTTTAAGCTCCGCGTAGTTTTCGGCGATAGTGTAGAGCTTTTCCGCCTGAGTTCTGTTTACCTGATAAAATGACAGGGGAGAGATTTTAAATCGTTTTCCGCGGAGAATGTCCTCGATATAACCCTTGCCGTAAGCGGTGCGGTTTTTAGAACCGAGCACAACGTTTGTATTTTCTCTATTAGAATTAAAAATAACTGTCGTAAGCTCGGGAATGTTTTCTTTAAGCGTCCTTATAAGTATATCTTCCTGTTTGAGTCCGTTGCCGTTTACTACGTAA
Organism: bacterium; assembly: GCA_020626545.1. Lineage (GTDB taxonomy): Bacteria > Bacillota > Clostridia > Oscillospirales > Acutalibacteraceae > Ruminococcoides. The sequence continues at coordinate 10,786 of JAHKZS010000104.1, read as the reverse complement.
CAAACCATTAACTGTTCCGTTTTTTCGGCATATCTTATGTAGAGGTGTCTTAGCTTACCTTTGCCTGTTTTTTCGTTGTAGGCGGACTGATTTGTTTGGTTCATAAATTCTCGGGTGATTTTAGTGACCTTATTAAACAGCTCGGGCTGTAAAAGACAGTCGTCCGCGGGTACGATTCGGTGGCTGTGATTGGCGTAAAATCCGAAATCTACTCCGTCTGTGGACGCTTGGCAGGGGAGTTGAGCTTTATTGCGGTAGCGGTTAACCCTGTCGTTAGCTACAGTTTCGTTGATTTTAACGTTCTTTAGTCCGCCTATTCGCTCCACCGCGTCTACTACACGCTGACGCTTTATTTCTTTTTCAGAATTATAACTAATGTGACGGTAAACACATCCTCCGCATTTTCCGAAAGCGGGGCAGTCATTTTCTATCCTGTCGGGCGAGGGATTTATTATATTTTCAATTTTTCCGTAAGCGTAGGTCTTTTTTACCTTTAATACGCGAACCTCCAGCTCGTCACCGATAGCCGAATACGGCACAAATATAACTATACCGTCCCCGGTTTTACCGACGCCGCTTCCCTGAGCGGTCATCGAGGTTATTTTAAGCTTTATAATATCGTTTTTCTTCATAATTCCTCCGATTGTACGCGGAAATTCCGCAAACTCTTGACGCGGATATATAAAAATATTTTATCATTAGTTAGATAATTTGGCAATATGCGAGAAATATTTATTAAATTCTAAAAAGGTATTTATTTTTACCGCAAAAAGCAATATAATATAGGAGTAATAAGCAGATACATATAATTGAAATGGGAAATGAGGTCTTTAAATGAAATACGATCATCTTCTCGATAATAAAAAAAGAATACATTTTATAGGAATAGGCGGAAGCGGTATGTGTCCGCTCGCCGAGATACTTATGAGCGAGGGTTTTGAGATTCAGGGTTCTGATATGAACGAGGGCGAGACTCTCGATAAGATTAAAGGTTACGGTATTCCCGTGTTTATGGGCCATAAGGCTGAGAATATCGACGGCGCGGAGTTAGTCGTTTATTCCGCGGCGGTTAAGAAGGATAACCCCGAGCGCGCCGAAGCCGAAAAGAGAGGCATTCCCTGTATCGAGCGAAGCGTTATGCTCGGTATAGTGTGCCGTCGTTATAACCGCAGTATCGCGATTTCGGGTACTCACGGTAAAACAAGTACCACAGGTATGCTCACTCAGGTTCTTATCGGAAGCGGTTTTGACCCGTCCGCGATTATCGGCGGTAAACTGCCGTTTATAGGCGGTAACAGCTATGTCGGCGAAAGCGATATTATAGTGTGTGAGGCTTGCGAGTATGTTGATACTTTCCTCGAACTCACTCCGTATATTTCCGTTATTCTGAATATTGACGCCGACCATCTCGACTATTTTAAGAACCTCGATAATATCAAAAAATCGTTTAATCAGTTCGCTAAACAGACCACAGGCCCGCTTATCTTAAACGGTGACGACGAAAATACTATGGATGCCGTTAAGGATATTAAGGCGGTAAAAATCACCTACGGTTTTAAGGAAACTAACGACTACTATGCCGCTAATATCAGCGAGGATAAGGGCGTTCACGAGACCTTCGATATTATGAAGCGCGGCGAAAAGCTCTGTACCGTTAAGCTGATGGTACCCGGTAAGCACAATATCTATAACGCCTTAGCCACAGCGGCTACGGCTCATTACCTAGGCGCTACCGCGAAGGATATTTCCGAGAACTTAGAGAAGTTCGGCGGAGTACATCGCCGTTTCGAAATCCTCGGAACTCCCGGCGATATTACTGTCGCCGACGACTTTGCTCACCATCCGACCGAGCTTACCGCTACTCTTAACGCGGCTATGGAAATGGGATTCAATAAGGTGTGGGCTGTATTCCAGCCTCATACATTCTCGAGAACGGCTATGCTTCTAGACGATTTCGCCGAGGCGTTAAAGATTCCCGACGAGGCGATTATCTCCGAAATTCTCCCTGTCCGTGAAACCAATACCTATAATATCTATTCCACCGACTTAGGCGCTAAGGTCCCGGGCTCGAAGTGTATAGATACATTCGAGGATATTACCGATTACGTCTGCGAGAACGCTCAGCCGGGGGATTTAATTCTCACTATGGGCGGCGGTAACGTCTATATGTGCGCTAATATGATTCTTAAAAAATTAAAGGAAAAGTATTCCTAATGATAAAGGTCGGGCAATCCGACCTTTTTTCTTTATATGAATTATATAGTTTGATACTTTAGTGCTTTAAAGCTTTTATGCTTTAAATCGTTAGCATTTTTAACGAAATTAAAGCCGTGTATTTGTTAGGGTTGCACAAACTTGAGCATAACTCTTTGTTTATACTTGACAAAGAGACGCTTTAAAGCGATAATGTATATTGAAATTGTCATCTCCGTACGATTTCGTATGGAGCTTTTTTATGTCTAAGATGAAAGAAGAATGAATTAATTATGCCGATTACAGAATTTTTAACCAGAAACGCTACATATTTTAAAGATGATATAGCGTTGGTTGAAATTAACCCCGAGGTAAAAAACATACCTCACGTAACTTGGAGAGAATACTCTCTTATCGAGTCCAACCGCTCGGGAGCTTTTAGAAAACAGCTCACCTGGGGCGAGTTCGACGTTAAAGCAAATCAGTTCGCTAACCTTCTCTTAACCCGAGGCGTTAAGAAAGGGGACAAGGTAGCTATACTTCTTATGAATTGTATAGACTGGCTTCCGATTTATTTCGGTATTTTAAAGATGGGCGGTATCGCTGTTCCGCTTAACTTCCGTTATACTTCGGACGAGATTGAATACTGTCTTAAACAGTCCGATTCCGATGTGCTCGTGTTCGGTCCCGAGTTTATCGGACGAGTTGAGGAGATTTTAGATAAAGTCCCCAAGGTTAAGAATGTATTTTATGTGGGCGATGAGTGTCCGAGCTTTGCCGACAGCTACGAAAAGCTTATTACATACTGCTCGAGCCGCGCTCCGAGCGTTTATATTACCGACGACGACTACGGCGCTATCTACTTCTCGTCGGGAACTACAGGCTTTCCTAAGGCAATTTTACACGCCCATAAAGCCCTCGTTCACAGCGCTAAGGTTGAACACGCTCACCACGGCCAGACTAAAGACGACGTGTTCCTTTGTATTCCGCCGCTTTATCATACGGGCGCTAAAATGCACTGGTTCGGAAGCCTTTATTCAGGTTCAAAGGCGGTTATTCTCCGCGGAGTAAGCCCCGAGTGGATTATCCGTTGTGTAAGCGAGGAGCGCTGTTCTATAGTATGGCTTTTAGTTCCGTGGGCTCAGGATATTCTCGACGCTATCGACAGCGGAAGGATTAACCTCGACGATTATGAACTCAGTCAGTGGCGGTTAATGCACATAGGCGCTCAGCCTGTACCGCCTACTCTGATTAAACGCTGGAAGAAAATCTTCCCTCACCACAGCTACGATACTAACTACGGACTGAGCGAATCTATCGGCCCCGGTTGCGTACACTTAGGCGTTGAGAACGAAAATAAGGTCGGCGCTATCGGCGTAGCGGGCTACGGCTGGGAAGTACGTATTGTTGACGAAAACAGAAACACTGTTACCAAAGGCGTCGGCGAACTCGCCGTTAAGGGCCCCGGCGTAATGAAGTGTTATTATAAAGATCCCAAGGCTACCGAGGAGGTCCTCGACAGCGAGGGTTGGTTATATACGGGCGATATGGCTGAATACGACAGCGAAGGCTTTATTTACCTCGTAGACCGTAAAAAAGACGTTATTATCTCGGGCGGCGAGAATATCTATCCCGTACAGATTGAGGACTTTTTACGTTCTAATAACGCTATTAAGGATGTAGCCGTAATCGGACTTCCCGACCAGCGTCTCGGCGAAATCGCGACCGCCGTTATCGAGGTAAAAGAGGACTGTACTCTTACGGAGGACGAGGTTAACGAGTTCTGTATGGAACTTCCTCGTTATAAACGGCCGAGAAAGATTATATTCGCCGACGTTCCCAGAAACCCGACGGGTAAAATCGAAAAGCCTGTTTTAAGAAAGAAATACTGCGGCGAAAGCGTAGTAGCTAAACAGAACGAAATTGATTCAAAATCGCTATTGTAATTTTATATAATATCCTTTTCAAGAGAGAAATCTCTTGAAAAGGTTTATTTTAAAAGCTTTATACTTTAATCATTTAAAGCGATAAATTATCAACTTGTATGGAGGTAAAAATGGAATTAAAAGGTATTCTATCATTAATCTTTTTGATTGTATTCTTCGGTATTATGATAGGCGTAGGAGTTTACTGCCGCCGTCACGCTACCGATGTTAACGGATTTGTACTCGGCGGAAGAAGCGTAGGTCCGTGGCTTACCGCGTTCGCGTACGGTACATCTTACTTCTCGGCTGTAATTTTTGTAGGTTATGCCGGACAGTTCGGTTGGAAATACGGTATCGCTTCCACTTGGATCGGTATCGGAAACGCTTTAATCGGCTCGCTTTTAGCTTGGGTTATTTTAGGACGAAGAACCCGCATTATGACCCAGCATTTAAACTCGGCGACTATGCCCGATTTCTTCGGAAAACGCTTTAGCAGTAACGGGCTTAAAATCGGCGCTTCGATTATTACGTTTATTTTCTTAATTCCTTATACCGCTTCTCTTTATAACGGACTTTCGAGACTGTTTAAAATGGCTTTCGGTATCGACTATGTATGGTGCATTATAATTATGTCCGTGCTTACGGGTATTTATGTAATCGCGGGCGGATATATGGCTACCGCTATTAACGACTTTATCCAGGGCTTTATTATGATTATCGGAATTGTCGCCGTAATCGCCGCTGTACTTGTTAATCAGGGCGGATTTATGGAGGCTCTTAACGGGCTTGCTAAGGTGAGCGATCCTGAGGTTTCGGCTACTCCCGGAGTATTTAACTCGTTCTTCGGCCCCGATCCGTTAAATCTCTTAGGCGTTGTAATTCTTACCTCGCTCGGAACATGGGGACTTCCTCAGATGGTTCAGAAATTCTACGCTATTAAAAGCGAAAAAGATATACACAAGGGTACAGTTATCTCGACAGCTTTCGCGTTTATCGTGGCGGGCGGATGTTACTTCCTCGGAGGATTCGGACGTCTCTTTAAGCCCGAGGTCGGCGATACAGGCGTAGTATTCGACTCGATTATTCCTAATATGCTTTCTAATTTATCACCTTTCCTTATCGCGATAGTTGTTATTCTTGTGCTTTCGGCTTCGATGTCAACGCTTTCCTCACTGGTTATCGCTTCCAGCTCAACCTTAACTATCGACTTCTTAAAGGGCAACTTTATCAAGAAGATGAGCGAGAAAAAGGAAGTTCTTATTATAAGACTGTTTATCGTTGTATTTATAGCGATTTCGGCGTTTATCGCGATTTATCAGGACAAGAGCCAGAATGAATCGGTTAAGTTTATCGCTCAGCTTATGGGCGTATCGTGGGGCGCTTTAGCGGGCGCGTTCTTAGCTCCGTTCCTCTACGGCTTATATTGGAAAAAGACTACGAAGCTCGCTTGCTGGGTAAGCTTTATCTTCGGCGCCGGTATAATGATTTTAAACCTTTTCGCGAGAGATATTTTCCCTGTTATTCTACAGTCTCCGATTAACTGCGGAGCGTTCGCGATGCTCGCGGGACTGATAATTGTACCGCTTATAAGTCTTATTACACCTAAACCCGATAAAAAGCTTGTAGACGAAGCGTTCGAGTGCTACGAGAAGAAAGTACCCGCCGCTCAGAAAAACTCGCTAGACTAATTAAAAGGCTCCGAAAGGAGCCTTTTTTAGGTGATTAAGTTACAATACTCTTGATAGGAACGACTAAGCTTGACGAGGATATATAAAATTTCTTGCAATTGAATCTAAGCTGATGTATAATTAATAAGATAACTGCGAAATGAAAGGTCGGTTATATGAAAAGAATTACCGTTTTGTTTTTGACGGCGGCATTATTATTCTCTATTGGAATAATAACTTCCTGCTCGGGAGATAATAAAAAAGTAACGGAGAGTAAAACAATCTCAACTAAAGAACCCGAGTTTACGTCAAAAACCGCGCTCAAATCGGCGATAACTTATATCGTAGCGAAATACGCGGGTTTAACTAAGAGTGAAACCGAGAATAAAATTAACTATAAAATGCTTCCGTCCGACGATAACAATATCTATTTTATGAGATTTAAGCTCAATAAGATTAAGGACGATTTGCTTGTGTTTAAAAGCGGAAAGGTGCTGTCTTTAAATTCTGACAAGGACAGCTTCAAGAAGTATAAGGATAAATTCTCGGTAAATATTATCGGTATATCCGACAAAGAAATTTTAAATCAGCCCGATGTCGTTAACGGCGGATTCGGCGCTGAATTTGATGTGTAAATTACGGAGGTCATTATGAAAAAATTAGTAGCAGCTTTGTTGATTGCGACAACATTATTCTCTATTGGAATTATAAACTCCTGCTCATGCGCCGGGTCGCTTAAAGGCCAGGTAGTAGATTACAGCACAAAGGAAGCCGTAAACGATACTAAGGCTTGGCTTGCGAGTACATATACCAAGGGTGATATGAGCATTGTCAATAAAAACCTCAAGTATTATATTGTGCCCAGCGAGAATAACTCTCCCTGTTTTGTAAGATATACTATGGGTACAATCTCCGCGCGTGACTTACTCGTGTTTAAGGGCGGACAGGTTATCGTTATCGACGAAGATACTTTCGACGAGGCTAGACGTTACAATGAGATTTTTTCGATAGATGTTACCAGAGTTACCGAAATGCAGATTAAAACCCAAAAAGGATATGTAACTAACGATAAATAGGTGATGCTATGACTGCTTTAATCACAGGCGCGAGCAGCGGAATGGGGCGCGATATGGCGCGTTATCTCGCGGAGCTTGGTTATGACCTTATTCTTACCGCTCGCCGTGAGGATAGGCTCTTAGAGCTTAAAGATGAGCTTAATAACGTAAATGTAGAAGTTATCCCGCTCGACTTATCTAAGGCGGAAAACTGTTTTAAGTTATACGATATGACTAAGGATAAGAATGTTGAGTTCCTTATTAATAACGCGGGTTTCGGCGCTTACGGAAAGTTTGTAGATGTTCCGCTCGAAAAGGAACTCGAGCTTATTGATACAAACATTAAAGCGCTCCATATTTTAACTAAGCTATATATCAAGGATATGATTAAGAAAAATAAGGGCTATATCCTTAACGTAGGCTCAGCCGCGGGATTCTTATCGGGACCGACTTTCTCAAGCTACTACGCTTCTAAAAACTATGTTGTGCGTTTAACGGAGGCTGTCCACGAGGAAATGCGGCGTGATAAGATTAACGTAAAGGTTTCGGCGCTTTGTCCCGGACCTGTTAATACCGAGTTTAATAAGGTCGCTAACGTTAACTTCGCGGTCGGCGGACTATCGAGCGAGTATGCCGCCAAGTACGCGATAGATAAAACTCTAAAGGGTAAAATGATAATTACCCCGGGAAAGCTTATGAAGCTCGCTAAATTCGGAGAACATTTTTTAAGCGAAAAAATGCTTACGAGAATGTCTTATAATATGCAGATGAAACGTAAAGATAAATAAACTTAAACACAAAAGGCAAGTTCGTTTTGAACTTGCCTTTTGTAATAAATAATAAGAAAGAAAAAAAGGGAAGGAATGTTAAAAACATTTCGTTTATCTATTCCATCGAGTCTAAAATCTCGTAAAGCACGCTGTATAAAGCCTGAGCTTTTTCCTCGCTTAAAGTCATACACGCCGAAACCTTTTCGGGTATGTCTACAGCTTTAGATTTAAGCGCCTCGCCTTTTTCCGTTATAGTTACGATAAGGTTGCGCTCATCGTGTTTAGAACGCTCACGCTTAACGTAATCCTTACTTTCGAGCTTTTTTAATAGGGGAGTGAGAGTTCCCGAGTCGAGATAAAGCTTCTCGCCGAGTTCCTTAACGTTAATCTGTTTTACTTCCCACATAACCATCATAGTTATGTACTGGGTGTAGGTTAAGTCGATTTTGTCGAGATACGGTTTGTAACGCCGTACTATTTCCTTTGAACACGCGTAAAGCGGAAAACAAAGTTGATTTTCGAGTTTTAATGTATCTGAGTTTTTATCCATAAAATTACCTTATATATCGCTGAAATCCGAGTCGAGAACAATGTAGATGTTGTACTCCGTAATCTTCTTGCTCAGGTTTTCGGCTATTTCTTTCTTAACTTTTTCGCCGTCGTGGTCGAAATCTACGACAATATCGAACGAGAGGAGTTTCCTTTCGTCCTCTATATAAAGTCCGTGCATCTGTAATACTTCGGGATGCTTTTTAATTTCTTCCTTGACGATTGTTTTATACTTTTCGTATTCCTCGGAAGTGTTGGAAGCGTAAATTCCGACGGTAAGTATTATTCCGAACTCCTCGATAATCTTTTCCGAGATTTTTCGGGTGAGTTCGTGAATCTCCCTCGCGGTCATATTATCGTCAACCTCTATATGAACCGAGCCGATAAGCTTAGTCGGGCCGTAGTTGTGGAGAGTAAGGTCGTAAACGCCGTGGACCTGCTCGAAGCTTGCGACCGTATCCTTTACGTTGTCGGTAATTTCCGAGTCGGTTCGAAGTCCTATAATACTCGATAAGCCCTCTCTGAGCATATCTATACCGGCTTTAATGATGATAACCGAGATTAACGCGCCGAGTATACCCTCGAGCTGTAATCCCCATATCATATTTATAACCGCTCCGACTAAAGTTGTGAACGATAGTACTGCGTCAAACAGCGCGTCAGAACCCGAAGCTATTAAGGATTGGGAGTTAAGCTTTTTACCTGTACCTTTAACGTATCTTCCGAGTATAAATTTCGCTAAAATCGCTACCGAGATAATGATAATCGTATAAATCGAGTAGTTGGTTTTAACTGGATGTATAATTTTTTCGATAGATTCTCTCATTGAGGTTATACCCGCTAAAAGCACGATAACCGAGATAACTACCGAGGTGATGTATTCGACCCTGCCGTGACCGTAAGGGTGCTTTTTGTCGGGCGCTTTCGAGGCAAGCTTAGTTCCGACTATTGTAATCGACGACGAGAGTACGTCGCTCAAGTTATTTACCGCGTCGAGTATAATCGCGATAGAGTTCGCCACAAGTCCTACCGCCATCTTGAACAGTACAAGTACCACGTTTACCGCGATGCCGATAAAACTTGTGCGGACTATGACTTTATCTCTGTTGAGTTCCATTTTAGAGAACCTTCTCTATCTTACCGGCGATTTTTTCGGGTGTAGTAGTAGAGCCGAAACGGTCGATAACGTTACCGTCTCTGTCTACTAAAAACTTAGTAAAGTTCCATTTAATCTTAGAACCGCCGATACCCTTTTTCTGAGATTTAAGGTAGGTGAACAGGGGCTCCTCGTTATCGCCGTTAACCTCGACTTTAGCGAACTGCTTAAATGTTGTGCCGAACTTCATCTTACAGAAGCTGACAATTTCTTCCTCTGTACCGGGCGCCTGATTGCCGAACTGGTTACACGGGAAGTCGAGAATCTCAAAGCCCTTGTCATTATAATCGGCGTAAAGCTTCTCGAGACCGTCGTACTGGGGAGTAAATCCGCAGCCTGTAGCTGTGTTCACGATAAGGAGAACCTTTCCTTTATAGTCCGCCATATCGACTGTTTCGCCTTTAGCGTCTTTAACTTTATAATCATAAATACTCATATCAATGCTCCTTTGTATAAAATTAAATTGTGTACAATTTAATAATATTATAGCACACATTCCTATTTTGTCAAGCTAATTTTCAAATATTTAAAGAATATTTTTAATTTATCAGCTAAAGCTATTACAGAGGAGAAATAGTGTGAAAGCTCACACTATTTCAAATTAATATTACCCGCTCAGTTGCGCTGAGTACGCACGAGCGGCGGCTTAATTGCCGTTTACGCTTTATCTGCCCACGGTAACAGCGTAAGGTTTAATAACTATTTGTGGGCGGAAAGGCTATGCAATTATTATGACATCAAAAGAACTTTTGTATGTAGAAGACGCGCTCGGACATGAGCAGTATTACCAGACGCAGTTTAAAGAAATCGCTTCCAGGTTAAGCGACGGCGAACTGAAAAACTTTACCGAACAGTGCGCAAGTAAACACAAAGAGATTTTCGGTAATTTTTATAATCTGCTTTAAAAGGAGAGAGAAGTATGGACGACAGAAACTTAATGGAAAATATGCTAATGCTCGAAAAGGGCGTATGCGACCTTTATATGCATGGGGCGATTGAGTCCTCTACCGAAAATGTCCACCAAACGTTTTCGAACAGCTTGAACGACTCCTTAAAGCTTCAGGACGACATCTATAAGAAGATGCAAGCTAAAGGCTGGTACCAGACCGACACCGCCGAAACTGCTAAACTCAACAGCGTAAAACAGAAATTCAGCGCGCAAGGCTGAAAAAGGAGGCTGTCGCAAAATGATGCGGCAGCCTCTCAGTATAAGTAACAGGTAAAGACTTGTAAAATATCATCACATTTCAACAGCAAGAAAACGACATTAATCAGAGGGTGGGGAAAATTCCATCCTCTCTTTGATTTTTGTGGAAAACTTTTAAGTTTACGCGACTTGTTGATTGAATAACGACAGACCTAAACGTCCGTCAATTGTGCGGTGCCATAACTTCTTGATGTTGAAAGCGAAAGCAAGCAGCAAAAACTGCGTTTCCGTCTTTGTTTTTCCGCGTGTTAAGAAGCGTCTGAA
>JAHKZS010000103.1 GCA_020626545.1 bacterium | reverse complement strand
TAATTATCGCCAAAGGCGGTAAGGGCGGTTGGGGAAATCCTCATTTCGCCACTCCGATTCGCCAGGTTCCGAGATTCGCTAAACCCGGTTTGCCGGGTGAGGAAATGGAAGTTACCCTCGAGCTAAAGCTTCTCGCCGATGTAGGACTTGTAGGCTTTCCGAATGTCGGTAAATCGACTTTAGTTTCCGTAGTTTCCGAAGCTAAGCCCGAAATCGCGAATTACCATTTTACAACCATAACCCCTGTGCTTGGAGTTGTTTCGATGGGCGAGGGAAGCAGCTTTGTTATGGCGGATATCCCCGGGCTTATCGAAGGCGCCTGGCAGGGTGTAGGTTTGGGTCATCAGTTTTTACGCCATGTTGAGAGATGCCGTATGCTTGTGCATATTGTAGATATAAGCGGAAGCGACGGCAGAGATCCTTACGAGGATTTTAAAATTATCAACGAAGAGCTCGAAAAGTTTAATCCCGAGCTCGCTAAACGTCCGATGATTGTCGCGGGTAATAAATGCGATATGTGTACCGACGAACAGATTGACGAGTACAGAAAATATATTGAGGATATGGGCTACGATTTCTTTCCGATTATGGCGGCTATCCGCTATGACGTAGACCCGCTTCTTAAGAAAATCCAAGAAATGCTTTCTAAATTACCGCCGATTGAACGCTATGAGGCTGAGCCCGCGCCTGTTGTAAAAGCTGAGGACTTTACCGACCACAGCGTTAAGATTAATAAGGTTGACGGAATCTATACCGTAGAAGCTAAGTGGCTTTATAACGTTATGCGCTCGATTAATTTCGACGATTATGAAAGCTTTAATTATTTCCAAAATGTCCTCACCAAAAACGGCGTGTTCGACGCTTTGAGAGAAGCCGGTATTAATGAGGGCGATACCGTGTCGCTCTACGATATAGAGTTCGACTATGTGGAGTAAAATATGAGTGTCTTTTTTAATACGGACGTTAATCCTAAACAGCTATCGCCCCAGACCTTAGCTTTTATGGGTGATACGGTTTACGAAGTGCTTGTCCGTGAATATATTATTAACGAGGCTAACCGTCCGGTAGGCGAGCTCAATAAACGTAAGGTTAAATACGTTAACTGCGAGGCTCAGGCTAAAAGCGCCGATTATATTATGGATAAACTGACTGACGTTGAAATCTCCGTTTATAAAAGGGGAAGAAACGCTTTTACAAAATCCACTCCAAAAAACGCTGACGTGTCGGATTACCACAGCGCGACAGGCTTGGAAGCGCTTTTCGGTTATCTGTATTTAAAGGGAGAGAACGATAGACTTAAAGAGCTGTTCTCTTACTGTATTGAGGTGATTAATACTGCTACATAATTCTTTATAAGAAATAAGAGTGGTAGTATGCTAAAAAATAAAATACTTGATTATATAATAATTGTTATCGGAGCGGCTTTGTACGCCTTGTCCGTAGTGATTTTTACCGCGCCTAATAAAATCGCTCCCGGCGGACTTACGGGTATCGCTACGCTTATCAATTATTTGTTCTCGTATCCTATAGGTACATTCATACTTTTAATGAATGTGCCTTTACTTTTTATCGGGTTTAAGAAAATCGGCGGTGAATATATAGTTAAAACGATTACGGCGACTATACTTGTGTCGGTATTAATCGACATTTTTACGCTTTTTGTGCCCGCGTACAGAGGTAATATGATACTGGTGTGCTTGTTCGGCGGTATATTTAACGGAACGGGAATAGCGCTTATCTTT
>JAHKZS010000102.1 GCA_020626545.1 bacterium | reverse complement strand
GTTATATCTCCTCCGAGGAGATTTAGCGCGCCGTTTGAATCGAGACCGTCGCCTGTGCAGTCAACATAGAAATCTCCGCCGTAGATGTTGAGCGAGTAATTACCCGAGGAGGACTGTCCTCCCTGCTGTCCGGGTTGTCCTCCTGGCTGACCGGGACGGTTTCCGCCCGGTCTGAACGGATCCTGTCCACCCTGACCCGCGTCTGAGCCGTTGGAGCTTCCGCCCGCTGAGTTGATTCCGTCGTCGGAAGCCTTTACGTAATACTTACCCTGATAGGCGTTAACTACAGCGCCCTCAAGTCCTTCGTAACTCGAGTAAATATAGATTTCGGGATCTCTCTCCAAGCCACTCGAGCTTCCGAGAGTTAATGTCGCGTCGGCGTGTACGCCGTCGTCGCCCGAATAGATATAGAATGTACCGCCAGTAATATCAACATAGCCGTCGGAATGAACAGCGTCGTCGGCGGTATTGAGATTGAATGTACCGCCTGTGATATTGAGCTGGTTAGTCGGCGCGGTTTCGTTATCGTTATTGCCCGAAGCCTTTAAGCCCTTACAGCTCATTGTGTCCTTATTAAAGGAAGAACTGTTGTAACCGTTGAGTGTTTTTATATCAAAAGTACCGTCGTTAATAGTTAGATTCTCGGCAGCCTGGATACCGTCGCCCTGAGCTCTTACGGTAAAAGTACCGCCGTTAATCTCGACCTTGCCCGCGGAGTCTGTATCGCCCTCGTCGGGTTCGGATTTAATACCGTCGTTAGCGGTAGTGACGTTAAAAGTACCCGCGTTAATTGTAACGGTGCCGTCGGCCGCTATGCCGTTATTAGCCGCGGTCACGTTGTATGTACCGCCGTCAATCTGTAAGCTCGACTGCGCTCCGCCTTTGATACCGTTCTTAGCGTTGCCGTTGATATTTAAAGTACCGCTGCCGAACATTGTAAGGCTTGAACTGCTCTTGAACTTAATAGCCGCGCCCTCGAAGTCGGAGTTAGTTTCCTCGGTAGAAGCGTCCTCGTTGTCGGTAAGGGTAGACGTACCCTCGAGTTTAACGAGCACATTCGAGGACTTTTTAACCACAATCGGAGCCGTTACAGCCGAGGTAAGAGTTAAGTCGTCGAGTATAAGCGTTACATCGCTCAAGCTTCCCGCGACAATTACAGAGCCCTCATTACAGCTGCCCGTAATACGATATGTACCTTTCGCGGTAATGTTAAGAGTTGTACCGCTGATTGAATAACCCGAAGCGTCGGCGCTCGGAGTTATCGCGCTGTCGGAAAAGGTAAGCGTTACCCTTTCCTTAGAATAGGCGGAGGCTGTTGTCATCGGGAACATCGACAACATTAAAACAACCGAAATTATAACCGCCAGAAGTTTTTTAGTTTTCATAGTGTGACCTCCATTTATATAAATTAATATAATTTTTAATCTCACGGCAGTTCCAAGGGTAGAATGTATGGACTTTGTTTTCATAAATAATTAGAAATAATAGGAACTGCCGTTTTTAGGGAGATTTAGTAGGTAAAAAATACCCCTGTATAAATCTTACACCGATATAATACAGGGGAAATATTGAAGTTTTATTGAAAAAACTTTAAATTTTAAATTTTTACCGTAAAAGTTATCAGACCGTTTTCGGATTTAACGGAAATTTCTCCGCCGTGGCTTTCGGTAATCGACTTAGCTATCGCAAGCCCTAAGCCGTAATGGTCTTTCTTTTCGGCTCTCGATTCATCAATTCTGTAAAATCTCTCGAAGATAAGCTCACGCTTTTCCTCGGGAATGTCCTCTCCTTTATTCGACACGGAAAGCTGGGCTTTACCGCGGATATTCGAAAGCTTTACGACCACCTCGGCGCTGTCCGTGGAATGTTCTATCGCGTTATCGACAAGTATCGAAACAAGCTGACCGAGCGAGGCGCGGTTGCCCTTAACGGTTACTCCGCTTTCGACCTCGTCGTAGTTTATAATTATGCCCTTATCGTAGGCGACGCTTTCGAACGGCAGTATCTCGCCGATTACAAGCTTGCTGAAATCGAGCTGTTCCTTTTGGTTATCATCCTTTTCGGATTTAGCGAGCTGCATCAGCTGTTTTATTAAGGACGACATACGCTCGTTTTCGTAGCGGATATTCGACAGCCACTTGTTCTCGCCTATTTCATCCTCGAGCACATCGGCGTTAGTGCTTATGACCGAAACAGGAGTTTTAAGCTCGTGTCCCGCGTCGGAAACAAACTGCCGTTGTTTTTTATCGTTTTGCTCGAGCGGTTTAATAATCAGCTTAGATAATATCAAAGCAAGTACAAAGATAACCAAAAGCGAAATTACGCCGTAAATTACCGTGTATTTAATAAGCGTATCAATATTGCGGTTAAACTCACTTCTGTCGAGAAATACTACGAGCGTGTACTTATCAGTCTTATCTACAAGGTAATTATAACCCTCGATTGTTCCTTTCTCCTCGCCGCTGTTTAACACGGCTTCGCCGAGATTAACAATAACCTTGGGCTCAATATTGTCGTTATTAATATCTGTGCTTTTTACGCTTTTGTTCGAGCTAAAAGTTACGGAATAAAGCCGTTCTCTTTCCAAATCCTCGTTATCGCCCTGAGGCTTAGGGGGTATATTTTCACGATTATCGCCGTCGGCGTTTTCGGGAGGCGTCGGGTTATTGTTCTCCTGCTCGGGATTACCGTGTTCGGAGTAAATTCGGGCGTATCTTTCGAGCATATGCAGATTTCTTTCCGACATCTCGCTGTAGCTCGATACAAAAATTACCCCGACGGTTCCCGCGAGCAACAACGTCATTATCGCCATAATCGACACGACGATTTTAATTCTTGATTTTTTAAACATAATTTAATCCTTATTATACCTGAGCTCATATCCGATTCCGCGGACTGATTTTATCTCTACCTTGGACTCAATAAACGCAAGCTTTTTTCGTGTAAACGAGATATACACCTCGACGTTATTGTACTCGGCGTTGCTATCAAAATCCCAAATTTTAACCGCGAGCTTTTCACGCTCGAAAATCTGACCTTGGTTAGCGAGTAAATACTGCATAATTTTAAACTCTTTTTCCCGAAGCCTTACCGACTGACCGCTTGTACTGCAACTGAGCATACAGCTTTCGAGATTCAGCGATAAATCACCGAACTCGAGCCTGTCGTTATCGGAAGCGCCCGCGTAACGTCTGAGCAGAGCTCTGATTCGGGCGAGAAGCTCCTTTGTCACGAACGGTTTCGTGAGGTAGTCGTCGGCTCCGCTGTCGAGCCCTTCGACCTTATCGTCGATTTCGCTCTTAGCGGTGAGCATAAGTATCGGAGTTTTGATATTATTGGCGCGTGCCCTTTTAGCGATTTCGAAGCCCGACATATTCGGAAGCATTACGTCCAGGATAATTATATCGTAGACCTCGCTCGTAACAGCGTACAAGCCTTCCTCGCCGTCGTTAAAAACATCTACGGTATAGTTTTCTTTCCTAAGAATTTCGGCTAAAGCCTCCGCCATTCTCTTTTCATCCTCAACAAGAAGCAGCCTCATACTCTCTCACCTCTGTATATACTATAGTACACTTTTATTGAACGAAGATTGAAATTTATTTAATCTTTAAAGTTTTCAGATAAACTTTTTTCTCGGGGGTAATTCTACGGCTTTCGACACATTTTTGAATAGCTTTATTGTGAGTCCATTTGCTAAGCTTTCTATCTTCGATATAACCGATAACGCTGTCGTACTGTTTAGCTAAAGCTGTCGCGAAATACCAAGCTGTCATCATATTTACGTAGTATTCTTCGCTCTTTATCTTTGAAACTTTATCGGCGTACTCCGCTTTAAAATCCTCGTCTAGATAATGCGACATCAACATTCCGACAGCGAACCTCACCGTATAGGTCTTATCGCTTTTAATCCACTTATTTATATAAGCTAAAAGCTTGTCCTTATGCTTTTTAAACACCTTGGGCGAGAGCTGGTCACAGGTAGCCCAATTGTCAATATAAGGCAAAAACTTCTCGACCTCGGCGATACAACTATCGAAATCCTTTATCTCGGAAATCATAAACTCGTGGAGCTGATTTTCGTCAAAGTATCTGTGCGGAAGCGAGTTTAAAAACTCGGCTTTATCCACGCGTTTAATTAACTCCCTGGCGAGTTTTTTAAGCGCGGGAGTTCTTACCCCGATAAACTCGATAGGAGTTTCGCTCGGGATAAGCTTGCTCTGGAAATCCCTGTACTGCGTATCCTGCAGCTCGTATAATTTCTCTGTAATCTCTTTGTTAATCATAATGCCGTCCTAAATGATTCCCCTCCCGTAAACGAGAGGGGTACTGCTAAATAATATCGTCGTTCCAATCCTCGTAGTTAAACTCTACGTTGTACTTGCCGTTTTTCTTAACTTCGCCGCCCGAGCTTAAAAGCGTATCTTTAGTATCGTAGTTTACGAATTCAATATCGGGTTTAATATATTTTTTCATAATGGTTTCCTCCTAATCCAAATCGCTGAGTCTTGCGGCACAACCCTGCCATTTGTTGTTATTCGAGTCGATGTAAGTTCCGTAATGCGCGAGTCCGTCGTTGTCGATAACATACAAACGTGCCACAATCGCCTTTCTGCCCGTGATATTATTTATAGCGGCGGTGACATATTTGTAGGAAGTCGTGTCTAAATCGGAACTTCCCCAGTCACCCGTCATAGAATTTATTGTATCGGTACAATCGTATTTATGGCCGTTTTCTACGGTAAGCTTAGAGGCGAGCTCTTTAGCCGAGGCGGTTTCTTTAGAGGTAGTGGTAAATACATAGCCGTACTCCTTAACGTTTTTAAGAACCTCGCTCGAAATAATGCTCACAAATCGCATTGAAGTTTCTTCTTCGGCGCTCTTTTTCTGGATACCTAAGAGATTAAGCCCCGTATAGTCCTCCTCGGGTTTAGTGATTCCAAAGGCGGAATAATTAGTATCGTTTTCGTCGATTTCAAGCTTGGTATCGAGCAGGCAGTTAATACCGCTCTTTAAGTCGTAGGAATAAACTGTGCCTTTAGTAGCTACGTCGGGTTTAATATCGTAGTTTAGATATGAATCGAATGTTATATTAAGTCCGTAAATATCGTACTCGTTCTCGACGGTAAAAACCGTTTCGGGAGTTTCATCCCCGAGAGCTATTTTACAGATACTGTCGGGAGTATTAAAGTAGAAATATCCGTCGTAGTACGCGAGCTGTGAGTAACAGTTAGTCCAGTAGTAGCCCTGACCGGCGTAATCTCCTGTTTTAACCATCCAGTAGTTGTTTATAGTATAGAGTGTCGTTTCTTCGCCCGAGTTCTCGTCACGTTCGGTAAGAAATCCTTTAACTCCGTCGCCTTTTTTAATATAGTACTCTTTTCCGTCGATATAATAAATAACTCTCGTAACGTCTTTCCACCAAGCGCTGTCGTAGGTAGTGTCATTAGCGTCAACAGCGTTCCAGTCGTAATGCTTTTCGTCGCTCGAGAAAGCTGAATCGCTGAGCATAAAGTAGGTGTGTTCAACATATCCGCGGTCATCCTCGGTAGGATCGTCCCATGTAACATCGACATGATAATAATTTTCGCCGATTTTTACCATATTCCACTCGTGCGCCATAGAACTGCTGGTGACGATAGTGCTGTCTACTCCGCAAGTTTTCAGTAACAATCCGTAAGCGTGGGTATACCCCTGGCACACAGCCTTTGAGTTAACCAAAGCTCCGTAGGCGGAGTGCTCTATAACGTCGCTTGTATCGGTGTACTCAACCTGAGTCGCGAGCATATCGTGCAGATAACGCGCCTTGTGTAAGTCGTCCCAATCATCCTTAACTTCGGCGGTAAAGCTCTTTACCCTTCTATTTACGGCTTTAAAAGCCGCTTCAACTTCGTCAACCGTATTGAATAGGAATACAGGTCTGAATCCCGTAGTAATTCCGTTGTCGTAACTTCTCCTGATTCTTGTAGGGTTAACGTGTACAAGCTCGGTAAACTCGTTTACAACCGCTCTGTAAATATCCACCGCGTCGTCGTCGGGGATATTAAAACGGCTGACGTCTATAGACGAACCGCCTATATATTTAGAGTAATTATCCCTAAGCTCGCCCGCTATATAGTTTATAGCTTCGGGATATTTTTCGAGCATTTTAATACCGTAATTACCTGTACCGACAGCGGTTTCGAGGTTAACGGTTTCGACGCCCGATTTCTTTTTATCGGTCTGAGCCGCGAAAGCGGTAGCCGCGCAGGAAACAACAATCAAAAGCGCGAGCATAATTGAAGTCAGTTTTTTCATAAATTTCATCTCCGAAAACACTAATCAGGTCTATTCTACCACATTATTTTTACCAATTCAATGAAACTGAAAAATATTAAACAGCCTGCACAAATAAAGTGCGGGCTGTTTGTACAATATTACTATTCAAATATCTTAAATCCCTGTTTTTCAAGCTCCAGATTAGCTTCGACTAAGCTTTTTCTATCCTTAATCGCGAATACTACCACCGCGTCCCTCGGATCTCTGAGGTACAGCTCACGGTTACCGCTCGTCTTTAAAAACTGCTGGGTTTCGGGTAAGTCGAGCTTTAGCC
>JAHKZS010000101.1 GCA_020626545.1 bacterium | reverse complement strand
GCGAGGGACAGGTTAATGTTGACGGAAAAATCTGGAGCGCCAAAAGTGTTGACGGGCGTGAAATAAAAAAAGGCGCCAGTGTACGAATATCTTCTATTGAAGGTGTAAAATTATTAGTAGAGATTATTTAAAAAAGGAGTAATTATGGGTTTAATTGTTTTAATACTTATTCTTTTAATAGTTTTAATTGTTGTTGTTAGATGTATCAAAATTGTACCGCAGGCTCACGCTTATGTAATTGAACGTTTAGGAGCCTACAGTACTACTTGGAGTACCGGACTTCATTTAAAAGTTCCGTTTATTGATCGAATTTCTAAAAAAGTATCGTTAAAAGAACAGGTTGTTGATTTTCCGCCTCAGCCTGTTATCACTCGTGATAATGTTACTATGCAGATTGATACCGTGGTATATTTTGAGATTACCGATCCTAAGCTGTATACTTACGGCGTAGAGAATCCACTTGCGGCAATCGAGAACTTAACAGCAACTACATTACGTAATATTATAGGTGATTTAGAGTTGGATTCAACATTAACATCACGTGATACTATTAACGATAAAATTCGTATTATTCTCGATGAAGCTACTGACGCTTGGGGCATTAAGGTTATTCGTGTAGAACTTAAGAATATTCTTCCTCCGCATGAAATTCAGGAAGCTATGGAAAAACAGATGAAGGCCGAGCGTGAAAGACGAGCTAGAATTCTTGACGCCGAAGGTGAGAAAAGAAGCCAGATTCTTGTTGCCGAAGGTATGAAAGAGAGCGCGATCTTAAAAGCGGACGCTGTAAAAGAACAGAAAATTCGTGAAGCAACAGGTGAAGCTGAAGCTATTCTTGCGGTACAGAAAGCTAATGCCGACGCTATTAAAATGCTCAATGCAGCTGCTCCTTCCGATCAAATTATCGCTATAAGAAGTTTAGAGGCTTTCGCTAAAGTTGCTAACGGTAAGGCGACGAAAATTATTATTCCTTCCGATATTCAGAATATGGCAGGTTATGTTACGTCATTAAAAGCTCTTTGGGATGATAATAAAAAAGAATAAACTAGTGAATCGACTGCGTTTGCGGTCGATTCTTTTTGTCTATATTTTACAAAAATCTACTTTAATTTTTGTATTAATCAACCTATGTAATGAAATAATAAAATTAAATCTTGTTCTATTGAATAAATTTCAAATTTTTAGTATAATATAAGTGCATTTTTAAACATAAAAAAGGAGACCGAAGATGAAAAAGGTTGCTGTAATAATGGGTTCTGACAGCGATTTTAAAGTTGTTCAGAAAGCTGTATTAAAATTAAAGGAATTTTCTGTTCCGTACGAGGTCAGAGTAATGAGCGCTCATCGTACTCCCGACGAAGCCGCTGAGTTCTCCAAACACGCCAAAGAAAATGGTTTCGGAGTTATAATCGCCGCTGCCGGAATGGCTGCTCATCTCGGCGGAGTTTTAGCCGCTCATACTACTTTACCTGTTATCGGTATTCCGATTAAGTCAGCCGCGTTCGACGGAATGGACGCTTTATTAGCTACTGTTATGATGCCGCCGGGAATCCCTGTGGCAACAGTCGGAGTTGACGGCGCCGCTAACGCCGCTATATTAGCTGTAGAAATGTTAGCGCTCAGCGATGAAAGCTTAAGTGATAAGCTTGTTGAAATGAAAAAAACTATGGCTGATGGTGTCCATAAAAAAGACGAAGATATTCAGAGAAAGGCTGCGGAGCTTTGAGAAGTGTTGTTGTAGATAAATATCGCGATAAAGTTAATGACGAATGCGGTGTTTTCGGTATTTTTAATAATGATGATTTAGATATAGTATCTTTAACTCATGACGGACTTTTCGGACTTCAACATCGAGGTCAGGAAAGCGCGGGTATAACCGTAATTAACGAAGGCGAGCCTTATACCGTTAAGGATTTAGGTATAGTATCGACTGTATTTAACGAAAAAAATTTGAGTAAATTACCTTCCGGAAAAATTTCCGTAGGGCATGTTAGATATACTTCTCATGAATATCTCGATAGAGCCGCTACACAGCCTTTAGTTATGAGATATATGGAAGGTTCCCTTGCTTTAGCGAGTAACGGAGCTATTACAAATTTTGCAGAGATACGTCAAAAACTTGAAATAGGCGGTGCTATTTTTCAGTCTAATTCTCATGCTGAAGTTGTAGGATATATGATTTCTACTCATGTGATTGATTCTGATAATATAGAACAAGCTGTACTTAAAACTATGAATGATTTAAAAGGCGCTTATTCTATTGTAATAAGTTCCCCCAATAAACTTATCGGAGTAAGAGATCCACATGGATTTAAACCTCTTTGTTTAGGTAAGATTAATAATAGTTATGTACTTTCTTCGGAAAGTTGTGCTATTGACTCAATCGGCGGGGAATTTGTCAGAGATATTCAGCCGGGAGAAATGGTTGTAATAGATGACGAGGGTTTCCGTAGTTACTATTGTGATAAGAAAAAGACAACGTCACTTTGCCTTTTTGAGTATATTTATGTAGCGAGACCTGATTCGATTATTGACGGTGTTAACGTTAATCTGGCTCGTCGCAAAGCGGGTGAGATTTTATTTAAAGAAAATCCTGTAGATGCTGATATAGTTTGCGGAGTTCCTGATTCGGGACTGGACGCCGCTCAGGGTTACGCGTCTGCTTCAGGCATAAAATACGCTACAGCGTTTATTAAAAATAAATACATAGGACGAACTCCGGATGGCGTCGGAGCGGATAAAAAACAACGTCTGTTAAAAACTCGTTTAAATGTTATAAAAAATATAGTTGATGGTAAACGTGTTGTTATAATTGACGACTCAATTATTCACGGTAATACTTCTGCTCATATCGTTAAAGTTTTAAAAGACGCCGGCGCTAAAGAAGTTCACGTGAGAATCAGTTCTCCTGAATTTATTCATTCGTGCTATTTTGGAATGGATTTACCTAAATCCGAGGACTTGATTTCTAACAGATATAATGTTGAAGAACTTAGAAAACTAATAAACGCCGATTCACTAAAGTTCTTGAGTGTAGACGGACTTCATTCTATTGCGGAAGGCTGTAATATTGGGCTCTGCGACGGATGTTTTACCGGAGTTTATCACGCAGATAAACCTAAAATTATATTTGAGGATAAATTTGCTAATAAGATTAAAAAGTATTAATCGGAGGTACTTATGAAAAGTTTCAGCGAAAGCTATAAAGAAGCAGGTGTAGATATTACCGCGGGATATGAGTCGGTTGAGCTTATAAAAAAACATG
>JAHKZS010000100.1 GCA_020626545.1 bacterium | reverse complement strand
TTAACGGCTTGTACAATTTCACCGCACAAGGACGGATTTTTCATAAGAGCCGAACCGCTTCCGTTGTTAGCGATTTTAGGAGCGGGACATCCCATATTTATATCGACTATATCAGCTCCCTTTTCTACCGCAAGTTTAGCGGCGTTTGCCATCACATCGGGTTCATTACCGAAAATCTGAATAGCGCAGGGATGTTCATCGTCGGCAAGCTCCATAAGCTCAAAGCTTTTTTTATCATTAAAACTCAACGCCTTAGCGGAAACCATCTCGGTTTCAACATATCCCGCGCCGAAGCTTCGGCATACCTGCCGAAACGCCATATCGGTTACCCCGGCTATCGGTGCTAAGGCTATGGGAGTTTTTATCTCGACATTACCTATCTTCATTAATGCCTTGAATCCCTGTCATAATAAGAATTATACTTTCGGTTAGTGTAGTAGTCATCGTTTAAAAGACGTTGTTTAGCGCCTGTAATTTTATTACCCTCGCCGTAGCGGTGTTTACCGGCTCCGCCTGTATAATTGGATTTATTACTTATAATCACGATTATTATTGTGAGAACGCCGACTATAACGGCCGCCCAGCTTACATAACCGTAGGTTAAGTTTTTTGTTTTCTTGGGCTTTACAACTACCGCGGTAGGATCTTCCTCGGTTACAGCTTCGGGAAGAAAGATTTCCTCGAATTTAGTCTCTCTTTCGGTAGCGTTGGCTTTTTCGGTAGCGGCTTCGGTCGCGATTGGAGCGTCTGTGTCCACAGGAGCTTCAGTCTCGACAGGCGCCTCGGTTTCGATGGGCGCTTCGGTTTCAACGGGAGCTTCGGTTTCTATAGGCGCTTCGGTAACTATTTCATCGGTAACAATTTCCACGCCTTCTTCGTCCTCGCCTACCGCGAATACCGCGAAAAACGAGGTCATAATCACGAGTAAAACTATTACCGCTGCCGCTATCCTTCCTGATATATTTTTTAACTTCATAGATAAAACTCCAAAATACCCATTTTATTACAGATAGCATTATACCAAACTATTGAGAATTTTGCAATACTTGTGAGAGGGCTTTACCTAATAATTTTCCCGAATACTTAGCTTCATCGAGGGTATTTCCGTCCGCTCCGACTTCTATTAGCAACGAACCTGTATTAACATTCATATTATACGCGAAGTTTCCGAAGTCTAAAGGACGCGTCATTCCGCTGTAATTTGTTTCGAGGTTCTTTTGTAATTTAAGAGCAAATCTTAAATTATAATTCCAATTTGGAAAATCAAAATAACCGTTTGGGTCATATCCCGAAAGTATCATTACCTGGGCGCCTTTCTTGCCTTTGTATGTAAAGGTCGGTTTCACCTTAAATGTATCCGAACCGATAGAGTCGCGGTGGATATCGAGCGTAACTTTAATATCCGGATACTTTTTTAAGTACTTTTCGATGGTATTACGACTTCGGCTGTAGCTTCCCGTATACATATCATCGTGGGAGGTTTTATCGTGGACTACGCCTATTCCCGCGCGCTTTAGCTGAGTTTCGATTTCATCGCCGACTGCGGTGACGTTATAGCGGTTATCCTTTGTGCGAGTGGGATAATCGGAGTAATAATAACCGACATCACAGTCAATAAAGCTCTCGCTAGTGTGAGTATGGTAGATTAATACCTGGATAGATTTTGTTTTTTCCAGTTTAAAACCTAACTCCTGTTTTAGAGTTTCACCTATATTGAGATTATAGTTGGTATTATTCTTCACGTAAAAATTATCGTACTTCTCCCCTCCTACCCGATACTGTTTAGTATAAATCGGGTATTTTTTCTTTCCGCTGTGCGAGGAGAAAGTATTATAGTATTTCTCGGAAAACGCGGAGGATTTTGTTTCTTTTTCCACAGGCGGAGTTTTGGATTTTGGGGATTTATTTTCCGGTTTTTTTACAGGAATTTTTGTCGCCCTTTTAATAGTAAAATTCCCCTTAGAGAGCGTTAGAGCCGCCGCCATTACCGCTACGCTGTCGTTTTCCGAATATAGTGAAACACGCTCAAAAACAGAATAAAACGCCGTCGCTAATAATACAACGGCTAAAAAAGAATAACCGATTCTCCTTATTTTTCCGCTTGTTTTCAAACTACCACCTGCTTTAATACATCTCGTTATTTATAATAATATGCTAAAAGTACAGGCAGTATTACAGCAACGCTTCGATTAAATTAACATCGACGTCATTATGCAAAGCGACATTTAAAGCTAACGATACAAGACGGCTCGCGCGGTCGATCAACAAATCGATCTCCTTAGGTGTAACAACCATTTTTCTGTTGTCGGGGCTAAGCATATCTCTAAGTTCACTCGAGGTTTTTTCATCGTCAACATCAAGCATATCTGACACAAGCGTTACCGCGTCGACCACAGTCGGTACTCCGATAGCGATTACCGGTACACCTACCGATTCTGTGGTAATTTTCCTTCTGTGATTTTGAACGCCCGCGCCCGGAGAAATTCCCGTATCGCTTATCTGAAGCGTACAGCCTAATCTCGAAAGGCGTCTTGACGCGAGCGCGTCTATTACAACCAAAGCGGTCGGGCGCACCTTTTTAATTATGCTGTCAATATATTCGAAGGTTTCAATTCCTGTCTGACCAGTAACACCCGGACTCAGTACGGCTACAGGGCGTAATTTATCAAGCCCCGTACTTCTGGCGATTTCACCCTTTATATGTCGGGTAGCGAGTATTCTTGAAACGGTTTTCGGGCCGAGAGCGTCGGGGGTTATCTCGATATTACCCAGTCCGCAGACAAGCACTAATCCGTTTACCGGTAAAAGCCGTTTTATTTCTTCGGAAATAGTTTTTATCCTATCATCACTGCTTAGGAAATTATCCGTCATTGCGGGTACATCTATAGTGATATAAGTTCCCTTTTCTTTTTTTAACATCAGGCTGGCATGATGATTCTTTACTTTAAGGCGCGAAATATTCATACCATTTTCATTTTTTTCGGAATATTCAACTCCCTGAATATCCTCTCCCGCGAGTTCTCTCGCCTCTACCGCAAGGTCAGTTCGTTTCTCCAAAAAATCACTCCGCATTAGCTTTTTACTACTTTTTAGTATGTAATATATTACACATTAATATGCATTTTGGGGTATTGAACTTTTCGATGATTATATGTTATAATAAATTAGGTAGGTGTACACTATGAAAAACTTCTTTAAACTTACAACTACAATTTTAATAATATCACTTATTGCCGTATCTTGTTTTAACGCGGGAGCTGTGGAAACAAGCCACGCTAACCGTCAGAAACAGTTTAAAAACACATCGGTTGTTAAATTCAAAAACAGCGCCGATCTTATAAATTTACCTGAAAGCTACAGTTCGAAGGATTTGGGCTACTGTACAAGCGTTAAAAGGCAGACAGGCGATATGTGCTGGAACTTCGCCTCAATTTCCACATTCGAAACAACGCTTCTGAAAAACAACCTTTTCTCATCTGATTTAAGCACAAGCGCTCTCGACAACTGGGCTACTACACGACCTAACGGCGAGGGTTGGATAAGAACATCCGGCAGCGCGGGTACCACACTTATCCCCTTGGGATATTTTACAAGCCGTAACGGACCTGTAGAAAATACGGACAACAATGTCAAAGTAGCCGCCAACGCGATTTCTTACTACGATAAAGGCGACGACAGTCTTATAAAACTCGCTATTATGCGCACAGGCGCGGTAACAGCCAATTACATAAACGACGGTTACGCTTATAGCAAGAATAATAACGCGTACTGTTTAACAGATCCGATCGACTTAAACTCAGGGCACTCGGTATCCGTTGTAGGTTGGGACGATAACTACAGCAAGGAAAACTTCGACGGTAACTATACTCCTAAAAACGACGGAGCATGGTTGTGTAAAAACAGCTGGGGTACCAATTACGGTACTAACGGCGGATATTTATGGATTTCCTACGAGGACTATTACCTCTTTAGCAGCGATACATTCGACCCGAGTTTCGCTATTGAAACTCCCGCGGTTATCAAAAAAAGCGACTATCTTTATCAAAACGAGGAATTCGGCGCTACGTATAACTTCTCGTACATAGACAGCAAGGACGTTACTTATTTTAATGTTTTTGATTTTTCCGAAAACGGAAATGTACTCGATAAGGTTATATTCGAAACAACTTCGCTCGGCGCTAAATACAACGTATATTACGTACCTGTCGACGAGAGTTCAGCTCCGATAAGCGACAGGTCGAAATGGCACTTTATAGATAAGGGAACTGTAAATTATAACGGCTACATTTGTGTAGACGCCGAAGATACAATAATACCTAACTCAAAGGGCGCAATCGCGGTGGAGATTAATACCGACGTAACTAAGTATAATGTTGAAAACAATGTCGGTGTAAGCGAGTGGCTCAGAGAAAGCGGCACAAAACAGATGCGTTTCCAGAGCACCTGTGAAAGCGGTAAATCGTTTGTCACTTTTGGGAATAAAATTGTTGACGTAAGGGATTTTTATATCGAACAGCTTAACGACTATATCGGCGGAACGCTGGTAATTAAAGCTCTTACAAACGGTAAAGTTGACACTTCGCTTATAGGCGACGTCGATTACAACGAAAAGGTAAATATAACGGACGCGTCATTGATTCAAAAGCATTTAGCTAAAGTACAGCTTTTAGAAAGCCATCAGCTTAAAAACGCCGATTTTAACGGTGACGGAGTAGTTAATATACTCGACACAACAGCTATTCAAAAACACATAGCTAATGTATAAAGTAAAGGCTCAAACTATATTGATGTTTGAGCCTTTACTCTATAGAAAATCACTCAAAAACTAAATAGATATTCAAGCATAACAGTTTATGGAAAAATTATCTTATCCGGCTCCTACAGAGTAAAAATATTTATATTATAAAATTAAACAGACCGGGTATAGTCAATTACACAGTAGCCGACTTGTCCGTTATAGTAAGCTTTTCCCCATTTATAACCGTTCAGCTCGAACACTCCCGTAACAAAAATCTCCTCGTCATCGGGAATAACGTCGATTATCTCGGCGTTTAGTCCGACATATTTCCTGAAGTTCAAACCGTCGTCCGCGGTTACACGGCGCGTTGAGTTTAAAGCGTTATTATTATTCCTATACTTTTCCGGATAGATATAGCCTAAAAACTCCCAGCCCTTTTGACCCGGATTATCGTCGTTAATATCGGCGTAGGACAGATAGAACCTCTCTCCGTTATACGCGGAGTTTGAGAACGTTATAGTATCTCCGTCTATATCCTCTACAACCGCTACATGTCCGCCGTATTCGTTATCGAAGCACGCTATCGCTCCGAGCTCGGCTTTATATCCGTAGGGGTAGATATTATTCTCTTTATTATAGCTGAACCAATCCCGAGCGTTACCGGTAGAAAGCTCGGGCTTTTTCTTTAGAAGTTCGTATATCCTGCCCCATGCGTACGCGGTACAGTTCGGCATTCCGAATCCGCTGTTATAGAAAATATTACCGTCATAATAATAGTAGTTAGTGTATTCGGGAGCGGTCATTCTCGGGATGAAAATCTTATCGTTATTTTTAGTTATACCGACCGATACGCAGATAATCGATATAATTATCCCCAGTAAAAATACCGCGGCTATTCCCTTTTGTTTTATAAATCTGATAGTATTACCGCCTTTTATATGTTTATTGATACTTAGTATTAGTTCAGCTGGTAATATTATGCGGTAAAATTTGCTAATTATTCACTTTTTATAATAAAAGATAGTATTTACAAATATAAATATTTTACTTATAATAGAGTTGGTGATGAGTATGAATACATTGACAAAAAAGGTTGAGGATGTAAACGGGTTAGTAAAAGAAGTACAAAAGCTTTTCTCTCCCAAACACTATTTGGAACTTATTCAAATAGCTATTTTTATAGTTATAGCTATAATTGTTATAAAAATAATAACGGTAGTAATCAGAAAAGCAGGTCAAAGACGTGAGGTTGACCCGTCATTACTGAAATTCTTTATAAGGATAACTTGGATAGCGGGTATAGTAATAGTGATTATGCACGTGCTTTCGATGCTGAACTTCTCGGGCGCAGGACTTATAGCGATTTTCTCGGCGGCAGCCGCGGCGCTCGCCTTAGCTCTTAAAGATAACCTCACCGACCTTACGGGCGGAATAATTATACTGTTTACAAAGCCGTTTAAAACGGGCGATTTTATAGAATTCGGCGACCATAAGGGTTATGTTGAAAAAATCGACCTAATGCATACATCGCTAAGAACCTACGACGACACTAACGTCATTATTCCAAACAGGTGCTTGACCACTACGGAAGTCAATAACTATACAAAAAACCCCGAGGTAAGAGTTCAGCTTTTCGTGCCGATAAGCTACGAGGAGGATATAGAAAGGGTTAAGAAGGTTCTATACAATGTATGCTACAGTATAGATAACGTAATAGATAACGAAAAATTCTCGCCAAAGGTAAGGCTTGAGCGTTTCGGCGAAAGCTCTGTGGACTTAG
>JAHKZS010000099.1 GCA_020626545.1 bacterium | reverse complement strand
CCGCGGGTAGCGTCGGTGGTTACCGTATAGGCGGTAGACGTGTCGGCGAGCTTGGAATAGCTTTCGCCCTCGACAATCTGCCACATAAACAGCTTGCACGCAAAACCGCAGAAAATCACAAGGATAATTATAAGACATATAATTACCCTTTTATTTAAAAATCGTTTTTCTTCAGCTTGTTTTTCTTTATCGTCAACTATCATATTTATCTCGTTTCTTAATAATCAAGTAAACTCCTGAAAAGTCCTTTGTTTATAAAATACAAAACTATACCGCATAAGAACGTATAGATTATTTTTGACACGTAATGGGTTAAGAAATACATTCCCGCTTCGCCTTTACCCGCGAAAACATAGAAAAACAGAAAGTTAATACCTATAACTCCCGTTATTATTACCGCGGAAAAAGCCGTGGCGTTAAAGAAGCTTACGACCATATAATCCCTGAAAACCCAGCCGAGCAAAAAGCATATTACGCCGAGCATTATAGTATAGTAACAGGGAAAGTCGCTATAGCCTAAGTCGAGCAGTATTCCGCAGGCTATTCCGTAGAACATCGCGGGAATCTCGGGCTCGAAATACGCTATCGTAATCGCCGCGGGAATCAGAAGCAGAGGCCGCCCGCCGAAAACTTCGGGAATAAGATTGGGCGTAGATTGCAATATAAACAGAATCAGTATCTCTATTCCGAAAGCGATATAACGGACGATGGTAAATTTTCTGTCCATTAATTTTTCTCCTTTTCGGAAATTCGCTTAATTTCGCCTTTATTCTTAAAATCGGTCAGCACCACTACGTCGGTAACCTTCTTGATATTTTCGTAAGGGGTTACTACCGCGTATTTTGTGGCGTCGTATTTATCGTAGTTAATATCGGTAACCTTTCCGACAATCAGGTTCTCGGGGTAAATTCCGCCGATACCAGAGGTCGTAATAATATCGCCCTTCTTAATCTTGGCGTTAGCGTCGATTTTAGTCAGCGTAGTTTTATTGTCGTCGGCGTAAAGCGCGCTTCCGCCCACTATTCCGCTGTCCTCGGTACGCTTATCGTAAGCGCCTGCCTGTAAATCGGGCGAAAGAATTGTTGTTACCTTACTGCTTACGGCGTTAGCCGAGCTGATAAAGCCGATAAGTCCCTGGTCGGTAATTACGGGATCCTGATTATGGACTCCGTTAGATGTGCCGACGTCTATCGAAAATGAATAGAAATCCTGGCTCGCGTCACGGCGGATAACCGACGCGGGCATAATCTCGTAATCGGCGTTTTCCTTTTTTATCTTATAATATTTCCAAAGGCGCGCGTTTTCTTCCTTGATATCGTAATAATCGACGAGCTGGGTTCGAAGATCGGCGGACTCCTTTTTAAGCGCCTTATTTTCCTCTAAAAGCTCGTCGTAGGTTTTCTCGCCCTCGCCAGCGGCAGACGCGCTTACCTGGGAAAGCCCTTTTGTCAGGAAGTTTACTCCCGACGAAAGTATCGGACTTCCCGCGGCGCCCATTATCATAAACACAATAACCACGGCTATCGTTATTGAAATTATTTTGACTTTTTTATCAGAAAAAAATTCCAACATTTTTATATATCCACGTCAAGCGCGGACGTTCCTTTCTAAAGTTTAATATCCCCCGAACCTTGTATTCCTATGAAGTTTTGGAGTCTTGGGGTAATTTCATCTATGCGGATTTTATGTCGCCTGTTATCCTGAGCGTAGCGTTAGCGAAGTCGTGAGGTGTTGTCCAAAACTTTGAGGTGTTGTCGAAATCTTTGATTTCGGTAACAATACCCATGCATAGCTGTTTTGGTTAACAACACCCATACCTAGCGTTAAGAATCTTAAAGATCTTTCGACTAAATCGCATCCGCGATTTTGCCTATGGCACCGCTCAAGATGACACTACATACTACTAACACCAAATACTATTTATTTGGGCTGACCTAATTCTAAGCCAGCCCTTCTTTACTTTATTACTCGCGGTTATGTTTATACTCGGCTCTTACACCGCTGATACGCTTAGCCGTTCCCGCTACTACGCAGTCGAGCGGTCTGTCCGCAACGTGAACGGGCATTCCTGTTTCCTGCATAACAAGGCGGTCAAGACCTCTGAGTAACGCTCCGCCGCCTGTGAGCATAATTCCGTGGTCAATAATATCCGCGGAAAGCTCGGGGGGAGTTTTCTCGAGGGTATCCTTGATAGCGTCGACAATAATCATAAGCGGATCTTTGAGCGCCTCGCGGATTTCCTCGGCGGTAATCGTAATATCCTTGGGAAGTCCCGTCTCTAAACTTCTGCCCTTTATGAGCATATCTTTTTCGTCGGAATACGGATACGCCGAACCGATAGCGATTTTGATCTCCTCGGCGGTTCTGTCGCCGATAAGGAGATTGTACTTCTTCTTAATATAAGTAACGATAGCTTCGTCGAACTTATCGCCCGCGACTCTTACCGAACAAGCGGTAACAATATCGCCGAGAGAAATCACGGCTACTTCCGAAGTACCGCCGCCGATATCTACTACCATCGAACCTGTCGGCTCATCCACGGGTAGTCCCGCGCCGATAGCCGCCGCCATAGGTTCTTCGATTAACATTATATTTTTACTTCCGCTCGCCTGAACAGCGGCGCTCTCTACCGCGCGTCTTTCAACCTCGGTAACGCCTGTCGGCATACAGATTATAATTCTCGGTTTACTGAAAAGCGAAGGCTTAGCCGCTTTTCTTATAAAATGTTTAAGCATTGTAGCGGTGATGTCGAAATCGGCGATAACACCGTCTTTAAGCGGACGTACCGCTACAATTGAACCCGGAGTTCTTCCTATCATATCTCTCGCCTGCTGTCCTACGGCAAGTACCGTATCGTTGCGGATATCCACGGCTACAACCGAGGGCTCGCGCATAACGATTCCCTTACCCTTCATACAAACGAGTGTGTTCGCTGTTCCTAAGTCAATTCCTATATCCTTTGAAAATGAAAACATAACGTACTCCTTTCGGATTTTACTTTTCTATATACTTTCCATATCTTATTTATTATAGCCTATAAGTCAAGTTAAATCAACCTAAAAATGTCATTTTTTGCCTGTAGAGCCGAATCCGCCCTCACCCCTGTCGGTTTCGTCGAGCTCGTCTACCTCAATTTGCTCGGGAATTATCACGGGAGCTATAACCATCTGGGCTATTCTCTCGTCAGGCTCTATTGTATAAGGCTTCGAGCTCACGTTACAAAGTCCTACGCAAACCTCGCCCCTGTAGTCCGAGTCGATTACGCCGACTCCGTTCGAAAGACAGATTCCGTGCTTTACACCGAGCCCTG
>JAHKZS010000098.1 GCA_020626545.1 bacterium | reverse complement strand
TTCATATTTCCGTTGATAGCGTAACTGATTACTCATTCGCAAGAGCAAAACACTATACAGGATTTGAATATCCCATTAAACTTTCGTCAACCTCGCGGGCGCAATCTCTGCCGTCGCGGATAGCTCTTACTACTAAGGACTGACCGCTGTGCATATCTCCCGCGGTAAAGACGTTTTCGACGTTCGTTTTATGGGAGTCGTTTTGTCCGATAACGTTGGTTCTGCCGTCCAGCTCTACGCCGAAAGCCGAAGTTATATAATTCTCGCTTCCGAGAAATCCCGCGGCTATAAGAACTAACCCCGCTTCGACCTCATATTCCGAGCCTTCGACCTCTTTCATATTCATTCTGCCTGTGGTTTCGTCCTTCTCAAAACTCAAATTTACAAGAACCGCGCCTTTTAACTTACCGTTTTTATCCTTTAAAAACTTTTTGACGGTAGTTTGATAAATACGGGGGTCTGTGCCGTAAACCTCGGCGGCTTCTTCCTGACCGTAATCAGTCTTACAGACTCTCGGCCATTGGGGCCAAGGGTTATTTTCGGCTCTTTTATCGGGTAATTTCGGCATCATCTCGAGTTGAAGAATACTTTTAGCGCCGTGGCGCACACAGGTTCCGACGCAATCATTACCCGTATCTCCTCCGCCGATTACGACAACGTCTTTATCCTTAGCGGATATATAATTTCCTCCTTTAAGTCCGCAGTCGAGCAAGGCCTTTGTCGTGGATTTCAAAAAATCTACGGCGAAATATATCCCCTCGGCATCTCTGCCGTCAACCTTAATATCACGCGGATTAGATGCTCCGCAAGCGAGAATGATTCGGTCGTAATCCTTTTTTAATTCTTTTAAGGAAATATTTTTACCGACGTCAACGCCTGTTTTAAACTCCACTCCCTCTGCTTTCATAATATCAATCCTGCGGTTAATCACGCTTTTGTCGAGCTTCATATTCGGGATTCCATACATAAGAAGTCCGCCGACACGGTCGCTTCTTTCGAAAACGGTGACGCTGTGGCCGCGCCTGTTGAGCTGGTCAGCCGCCGCTAAGCCCGACGGGCCTGAGCCGATTACGGCTACCTTTTTGCCTGTTCTTACTTCGGGCGGTTCAGCTTTAGCCCAGCCGTTTTGATACGCGGTTTCAACTATAGAGTATTCGTTATTCCGTACCGTAACGGCGTCACCGTTAGCGGAACAGGTACAGGCTTTTTCGCATAAAGCGGGACAAACTCTTGAGGTGAATTCAGGAAAGTTATTCGTCATTCTCAGGCGCCTGTAAGCTTCTTCCATAGAGTTTCGATAGATTAAATCGTTCCATTCGGGAATCAGATTATTTAACGGACATCCGCTTATCATACCGCCGATATTCATACCCGACTGGCAAAACGGCACTCCGCATTCCATACATCTTGAAGCCTGTTTTCTGCGTTCTTCAATCGGCAGGGCCTCGTGGAATTCATTATAATTCTTGATTCGTTCTTTTACGGAGAAAGCGCGGGTTTCCTCACGCTTGTATTCCAAAAATCCTGTGGGTTTTCCCATTACTGCTCCTCCTTTATAAGTGTATAAAACGCTTCTATTTTCGCCTGCTCAGCGTCTAAGCCCTTAGCCTCGTTGGCGGCGATTTCCTCGGTTATTCGTCTAAAGTCGTGAGGAATAATTTTCTTGAATAACGGAAGGCAGCTCTCAAAATCAGCTAAAATCCTCTTTCCTTTCTTCGAGCCTGTAGCCTTTACATGTTCCTCAATAAGCGTTTTCAGCTTTTCAATATCGGCTTTTTCGCTCAGTTCGGTACATTCGACAAGCTCCTTGTTAAGTCTGCGGTAGAGGTGGTGATGTTCGTCGAGCACATAGGCTATACCGCCCGACATTCCCGCGGCGAAGTTTTTGCCCGTTCTGCCTAGAACTACAACCGTTCCGCCTGTCATATACTCGCAGCCGTGGTCGCCGACTCCCTCGACAACCGCTGCCGCGCCTGAATTTCTGACGCAGAATCTCTCGCCGGCTACACCGTTAATAAACGCTTTTCCGCTTGTCGCTCCGTAAAGCGCTACGTTTCCGACAATAATATTATCTTCGGCGTTGAACTTAGAATTTTTCGGCGGATAAAGTACCAGCTTACCGCCCGAAAGGCCTTTTCCGAAATAGTCGTTAGAGTCGCCCTCGAGCTCAAGCGTCAATCCCTTGGGGATAAACGCTCCGAAGCTCTGTCCGCCCGAGCCGTTACATTGTACCTTAAAGCTATCCTCGTTTAGACTTGTGCCGAATTTTTTGGTAATCTCCGAACCAAAGGCTGTTCCGAGCGAACGGTCGGTGTTTTTAACGCTGAGCTTTAATGTCTGCTTAGATTTTTTATTCAGGTCAAAGCTTTTCTCAAGCACACGCTCGTCGAGTGTTTCATCGAGCTTAAAGTCATATAGTTTTTTATTACTGTATTCTTCCTGTTCAAACTCGGTTTCCGAGTTAAGAATTAAGGATAAATCGAGCTTGCTTTCGCTTTCGGAAAGGTTTTCCTTTTTCTTTAGCAAATCCACCCTGCCGACAAGTTCGTCTAGTGTACGAACGCCGAGCTTCGACATATACTCTCTTAAATCCTCGGCGATAAAACGCATAAAGTTAACCACGTATTCCGGCTTACCCTTAAAGCGTTTTCTCAGCTCGGGATTCTGGGTAGCTACTCCGAACGGGCAGGTATCGAGATTACATACTCTCATCATAGCGCATCCGAGCGTTACGAGCGGAGCGGTAGCGAATCCGAATTCCTCCGCGCCGAGTATAGCGGCAATCGCTACGTCACGTCCCGTCATAAGTTTTCCGTCCGTTTCGATTACTACTTTATTTCTTAAATTGTTCATAATAAGCGTTCTGTGAGCTTCGGCAAGTCCAAGCTCCCACGGAAGCCCCGCGTTATAGATAGAGCTTCTCGGAGCGGCGCCTGTACCGCCGTCGTAGCCTGAGATGAGAATTACTCCCGCTCCCGCCTTAGCTACACCCGCCGCGACCGTACCTACTCCGCATTCAGATACAAGCTTTACAGAAATGCGGGCTTTTTTATTGGCGTTTTTCAAATCATAAATCAACTGCGCTAAATCCTCAATCGAGTAAATATCGTGATGAGGCGGCGGTGAAATCAGAGATACGCCCGGGGTGGAATGTCTTGTCTTTGCAATCCAGGGATAAACCTTGTTCCCCGGGAGATGTCCTCCCTCGCCCGGCTTAGCTCCCTGAGCCATTTTAATCTGGATTTCGTCGGCTGAGTTCAGATACTCGCTCGTAACGCCGAAGCGTCCCGAAGCTACCTGTTTAATCGCTGAACAACGGTTATCTTTTTTACCCTTAGTCTCGAGGCGCTCGGGGCTTTCTCCGCCCTCGCCCGAGTTAGATTTTCCGTGGAGCATATTCATAGCGAGAGCCAAAGCCTCGTGCGCTTCCTGAGAGATAGAGCCGTAGGACATAGCGCCTGTTTTAAACCTCTTAACGATATTCTCCACACTCTCGACCTCGTCAAGAGGAACAGGGTTTTCCGAGTAATTAAAGTCGAGAAGTCCTCTTAAACTAACGGGAGCAATCTCCTCGTTAATCATCCGTGTATATTCTTTAAACAGCTTGTAGTCGCCTGTACGGGTCGAAGCCTGTAGGGTATGTATTGTGCGCGGATTATAGAGATGTTCTTCTCTTCCGCTTCTGAACTTATGACTGCCCCTCGAGACAAGCTGTGTACTTGTTCCAAGTCCGAGAGGATCGAACGCGGACGTATGAAGCTTATCGACGGTTTTTTCTATATCCTTTAGGGTTATACCGCCCGCTCGGCTTACTGTGCCTGTGAAATAGTTTTCAATTACTTCCGAGCTGATTCCAATTGCCTCGAAAATCTGCGAGCCTAAATAGGACTGAATTGTGGATATACCCATTTTTGAGGCAATTTTAACGATACCGTGCAGTACAGCGTCGTTGTAATCGCTGACCGCGGCGTAGTAATCCTTATCCAGTAAGTCGTCGTGAATAAGCTCGTGGATAGTTTCCTGAACGAGATACGGATTTACAGCCGTCGCGCCGTAACCTAAAAGCGCGGCGAAGTGATGAACCTCTCTCGGCTCGGCGCTTTCGAGTACAATTGAAAGCGAGGTTCTGCGTTTCGAGGTTACGAGGTGCTGGTGAAGCGCGGATACCGCTAAGAGCGACGGTATA
>JAHKZS010000097.1 GCA_020626545.1 bacterium | reverse complement strand
TATATGTAGAAGATTTTTCCAGGGGGTTAGAAGAATTTTCTAAGGGGGTAGAAGATTTTTCTAACCCCTTAGAAGTTTTTTCAGGGGGTTCGGGGATAGGAATATCCTGCTTTTCGAGTATATCGTAGTTTACGTAAATGTTCCTCTTGTAATTATCGTTTATGCTGAAAGATATGTAGCCGAGTTTTTTGAGCTTGTTTATCGAGTTTGAAATACTGCGCTCGCTTATACACATAAGCTTCGAAAAGTACGAGTTAGTAGCGTAGCAGTAACCTTTATTCCTGGACAGGCTGATTACCGCGCACAGCAAAACTTTCTCGATTACGCTTAGTCCGGGCGCTGACAGCAGTTGGTTCGGGATTATAGTATATACGTTATTCAATTAAATCACTCCTTACCTAAAGCGCAAAATCAGCGGAAATTGCATATAAATATGCAATTTTTTAAAAATTTATTTAAAATTTCTCAGTGAAACTTTCTCACTACTTCGAAATTTGTCCCTTTATTTCGACAGAATGCCAAATTTACAAAGCTTATAATTTATGCTATAATAAAATTTAAGCATAGAATTTTTGGAGTAATTTAAATGAGTAAATTTATAAAATTTACAATTTCAATATTTCTTTCGCTCACGGTATTATTTTCGGTAATACCGCAGGCTTTCGCGTCTGAAAGTACGCCCGAGGAGCCTGTCGGCACAGAGATTACCGTTACCTCCGACGAGATTGAACAGAGCGATTTCAGCGCGGCGGTTCAAAAAGCTCTCGACACCGCTAAGAATAACGCGAGCGAAAACAATCCCTACAAGGTAACTGTCGAGCCGGGGGACTACAGGCTCTATAGAGGTCTTCGTATTTACAGCAACACCACTCTGAGCCTATACGACGTAGAGATTCACCGTGTGCCCGGTTCGTACGTCAATATGCTTCGAGTCGGCAGCGAGGACAGCGTGTCGCGCGGAGCGGCGGGGTATTATTACGAGAATATCGCCGTCGAGGGCGGTATCTTTAACGCTGACCATACCGTCCAGACTATGATAAAGGCGGCTCACGCCAAAAATTTCAGTATGAAGGATGTTATCGTGGAGAACGTCTATAACGCTCATATGATGGAGATTGCGGGAATAGACGGCTTTACCGTTCAGGACTGCGACTTTAAAAAGCAGAACCTCTACGCCGAGACCAAGAGCGAGATTTGCTACGAGGCTATCCAGCTCGATGTGCTTAAATCAGGACATATCGTAAACTGCCGAAGCGAAGATTTGCCGATGAAAAACGTGCTGATTGAGGGATGCCGTTTTATAGATGTTCCGCGCGGAATAGGCTCTCACACCGCGATTTTAAACAATCCTTTCACTAATATCACAATCAGAAACAACGAGTTTTACAATATGGAGAGCGTAGCTGTCCAGACTTTAGGCTGGGTAAACTGCACGATTACCGACAACTATATCGAAAAAGCGCCGAGAGGTATCGCGGTATATTCCGTAGGTACCGACGGCCAGGGAGTATTTCTGCCGAGTACGCTCGCCGAGGAGGGCGGAATTGAGACTCAGAACTCCGACGAGTATAAGGCTCCGCCGAAGTCGAATACCTTAGTAGCCTATAACACGATTAAAGAATGCGGAAGTATTAAGGATCCCTACGCAAACTACAAGGTATCGGCGATTTCGTCGATGGGATTTAATCTCAGCGAGGTTCATCCCACGGGCGAAACAGGCAGCGGAGGACTTCCCGTAGGAAATTACTACCAAAACGACGTTACGATTAAGAATAACTACGTCGAGGTTCAGGGCTCGGGTTGCAGAATTTCCGACTCGAAAAATATCGAGGTAACCTCCAACGAGTTTATCTGTAAACCCAGCGAGATCAACCCCGAAAATAACTACTACGGAATAGTCGCGCGCGACGGCTCGTCGGTTACGACGGTTAAGAACAACTATATCAAAAACGCCGCGACTAACGGAATCCATTTCGGCGAGAATTGCGAGGCGGGTTCGGTTACTTATAACAATATCGACACAACCGCTAAACTCGGAATAGCGTTTTATAAAACCAAGGTTAATACAATTTCCGACAACATTATTTCGAATACAAAAGCCGAAGCGCTCGGCGTTAAGAGCGAGTCCTCGGTTAAAAATCCGATAGTAAGGAACAAGGTGAGTAACAGCCCTGTCGGAATATATCTCACAAGCGGGTCGAGCGGATTTCTAAGCTCAAATACCGCGGTAAAATGCGCTACCGCTTTTAAATATCCTAAAACTCAGATGACGCGGTACGCCGCTAATAACTACGCTGTCGAGTCAACCTCGGGCGCCGTAGTTTCAGACGTGAGCGCGGTTGAGATTTCCGCGGGCAGAAGCTTTAAGCCCGCTATAAAAACTACCCCGATTAACGCTAACGCGGCGGTTACATACTCGAGCTCGGACAGCGAGATCGCTTCGGTGGATGAGGGCGGAATGATTACGGCTAAAAATATCGGATCAGCCGAGATTACCGCAAAAAGCGCAAGCGGTAAAACCGCGGTAATCGCTGTTAACGTAAAGAAAGAAATGTCCGATACGGAAACCACGGCTTCCGCTCAAATACCGCTTATAAGCTCGATTTACAACAATAACGGCGGAGTGTATCTATCGTGGAATAAGGTTTCGGGCGCGGCTAAATACCGTGTGTTCAAGAAAACTACCGCGGGGTATTCCACCGTCGCGGATACAACCTCGCTGTCTTATACCGACAGCAAGGTAACTTCGGGTACGTCTTACTTCTATACCGTTCGGGCTATGGACAGCAAGGGCGCGTTTATCGGCTCTTACGACAGCTCGGGTTCGCCGATTAAGTACGTTTCTCCCGCCTCAGTCGGTACGGTTGAGAACACTTCGACTAATAT
>JAHKZS010000096.1 GCA_020626545.1 bacterium | reverse complement strand
TTTTTCGCGATGGATACTTATATGACCGTAACCGTTAACGGTAAAAATGCCGAAAAAGCCGTTAAAGAAGCCGAAACCGAGATTAAAAAACTCGATAAAAAGCTCTCTGCTCATTCTGAATCGAGCGAGATTTATAAGCTTAATAAGAACGGCTCGGCTAAACTAAGCCGAGAAAGCGCGGATTTGATTAAACGAGCCCTGAAGTTTAATAAGCTTACCGACGGAGCGTTTAATCCCGCTATGCTCGGGGTTTCTGAGCTTTGGGGATTTTCGGATAAAAAATATAAAGTACCGTCCGATAAAGAACTCGCCGAAGCGCTAAAAAAGGTTAAACCCGAAAAAATTACCGTGAAAAATAACACGGTTGACCTCAACGTAAAGGGTATGAAAATCGACCTCGGCGGTATAGCTAAGGGCTATACTTCCGAAAAAATCGTAACTCTCCTAAAGAAAAAGGGTATAGACAGCGCGCTTTTAAATCTCGGCGGAAACGTTCAGGCGCTCGGCTCTAAACCCGACGGAAGCGGCTGGAATATAGCGATTGAAAATCCCGATAAAAAATCCTACCTCGGACAACTCGCCGTCAAGGATAAAGCCGTAGTTACCTCGGGCGGATACGAGCGTTATTTTAAAAAGAACGGTAAAACCTACCACCATATCTTAAACTCGAAAACAGGCAAGCCCGCCGAAAGCGGACTTGAATCCGTCACTGTTATAAGCGGCAGCGGTACTCTCGCGGACGCTCTGTCGACTTCGCTGTTCGTTATGGGTGAGGATAAAGCCGTAAAGTTTTGGGCGAAATCCGATAAAGACTTCGATATTATCCTCTATACAAAGGGCGGAGATTTAAAAATTTCCGAAGGTCTTGCGGATAAATTTAAATCGGATATGAATTATACTGTAATTAAAAGGTCGGACTATGAATAAACGAGATTTTATAGCGATAGGCGTTGTGATTTTGCTGTCGGTTATCGGGTTTTTGACTTTTACTCTTAACCAAAAAAGCGGTGATAACGTAAAAATAACCGTAGATAAACAGGATTACGGTACTTATCCGCTGAGTAAAAATGACGAGTTTAGTATTAAAACCGACTCGGGCTATAATACGGTCGTTATCGAAAACGGCCGGGTGTATATAAAAGACGCCGATTGCCGTGATAAATACTGCGTTAATCAGGGTAAGATTAAAAGCGGTTCAATCGTATGTCTGCCTCATAAGCTGGTTGTCGAAGTGGTTTCCGATAACGATTCTATCGACGCTGTGGTGAAGTAATATGGCTAAAAAGATTTCCAAAATAGCTGTGTTTACAGCCCTCGCGCTTATACTCAGCTACATAGAAGCGGTACTGCCGTTTAGTATCGGTATCCCGGGAGTAAAGCTCGGGCTTTCGAATATCGTAACCGTTACGGCGCTTTACTATTTCGGGGTTAAGGAAACCGTCGGGATAACGCTTATAAGAGTAGTTATAATCGGGATTCTGTTCGGAAATATCCCCTCGCTTATCTACAGCCTTTCGGGAGCTTTTTTGAGCTTAATAACAATGATTATTTGTAAAAAACTTAAACTTTCCGTTATCGGCGTAAGCGCTATAGGCGGAGTTTTTCATAATATCGGACAGCTTATCGCCGCGGCGTTTATGCTCTACAGCGAAGCGCTTATTTATTACTATCCGGTGCTGTTTATATCGGGGCTTGTTACAGGATTTCTTATCGGCTTAGCCTCGACGCCTGTAATTAAAAACTTACATAAAATAAAATCGGGAAGTTAGCTTCCCGATTTTTTAGTCTAATATATAATCTTTAAGTTTGCGGTACATTTCCTCGTCGATTACCGCTTCTATTTCGATACCGTCCGCCGTGTAATTTTCGCTGATGAGGGTTGCTTTTTCTCGGATTTCGGATGATAAATTTCCCATCGAAAACGGAACGAGCAGCTTTACCTTCTTTATTCTAACCGGCAGGTTGTTGTCTATCGCTTCTAAAAGCTTGTCGATACCCTTGCCCTCTCTAGCGCTGATGTGTACGGTTTTTTCGTTATCCGCGCCGATTTCGAGCGGACTTAGTTTATCGCACTTGTTATATACGTTGATAATCGGAGTATCTCCGCATCCAAGCTCCGCTAAAAGCTCAGCGGTTACTTCGGTGTGAACTTGCGCTTCGTCGGAGCTCGCGTCGCACACGTTGAGTATTATATCCGACAGCGCCGCTTCCTCTAATGTAGATTTAAACGCTTCGACTAAGCCGTGCGGAAGCCGTCTTACCAGCCCTACCGTGTCGATAAGCATTACCGTTACTCCGCTCGGGAGTTTTAGCGCTCTTGACGTCGGGTCTAAGGTTGCGAACAGCTTATCCTGAGCCAGTACGCCCGCGTCGGTGAGGTAGTTCATAAGCGTGCTTTTGCCCGCGTTGGTGTAGCCTACGATTGCTACCGTGATAACGCCGTCCTTATCCCTGCGCTCTCTAAGTCTTTGGCGGTGATTTTCTACGTCTTTAAGCTGAGATTTCAAGGTTTCCATCCTGCGATGAATATGACGTCTGTCGGTTTCAAGCTTGGTTTCGCCGGGACCTCTGGTTCCGATACCGCCGCCTAAACGCGAGAGTTCGATTCCTTTGCCCGAAAGTCTCGGTAAAAGATATTTTAGCTGAGCGAGTTCTACCTGAAGCTTACCCTCTCTCGACTTAGCTCTCGACGCGAAGATGTCGAGTATGAGAGTTGTTCTGTCGATAACCCTTACGTCACATTCCCGCTCGAGATTTTTAATCTGAGTAGGCGTAAGCTCGCTGTCGGCGATTATTAAATCTATCTCCTGAGATACGCAGATTTCTTTAATCTCCTCGAGCTTGCCTGTGCCGACGAAGGTCGCGCTCTCTACCTTGTTCAGTTTTTGGAGTACAGTTAGTACAGGTTCGGCGCCCGCGCTTTCGCAAAGCTCCTCGAGTTCGTTTAAACTCGCCTCGGCGTCGAACTTACCTGTATCTACCGATATGAGCAGAGCTCTGTCGGTTTTTTCTTTGGTTTCTATTAAGTCCATAAATTAACCACCTAAAACAGTTGAATAAAATCGATATTAGTAGTATAATATAATTTGAATTATTTGTAAACCGAATTAAGAGGCTCATTATGAATAAAGAATATGATGTCGTAATTATCGGCGCGGGAGTAGCGGGACTTTACGCCGCGTTACAGTTTAGCGGGGATGTAAATGTCCTTGTGATTTCTAAGCGTGAGCTAACGCTGTCTAACTCGTCGCTCGCTCAGGGCGGAGTTGCCGCCGTGCTCGATAAAGACCACGATAATTTTAAACTGCATATTGCCGACACGCTTATCGCGGGTAAGTTTAAAAACAATCTTTCCGCGGTTGAAAAGCTCGTCAGCGAGGGCCCGTCCGACGTAATGCGTCTTAGGGATATAGGCGTCGATTTTGATAAGGAAAAATCAGGCGAGCTTTCTAAAACCTTGGAGGCTGGTCATTCGAGAAATCGTATCGTTCACCATAAGGATTCCACGGGCAAAGCGATTGTCGATACGCTTATCGAAAACGTAAAGGCTAAGCCGAATATTTCTATAAAAGAAAACACATATGTATTCGAACTCGATAAGGTCGAGAACGGATTTTGGCTGGGACTTCTAAGCGGAACTGAAATAAGCCAAGTCGGCGCCAGGTTCGTGCTTATCGCGACAGGCGGAATCGGACGAGTTTATCAGTACACCACGAACTCCGCTGTAGC
>JAHKZS010000095.1 GCA_020626545.1 bacterium | reverse complement strand
TTCCTGTTTTGTCGCATATTAACACCCCCATATCTATTTTAGCACAAAAAAAGAAAGCAGACACTTTTTTAGTGTCCACTTTCATTTTACACTTTCATTCATAAGGAGCTTTTTTAAATTGAAAATTTAAAATTGAAAATTGAAAATGAGTGTCGAGTCCTTGTTCCCCTTGTTAAAACCTACACCCTAAATCCTAAATCCTACACCCTAACTTAAAATCTCATCCGCGGCGAGCATAACCCCCAGCTTTCCAGCATGGAAGTTAAGACTTCCCTGCATCCATACGGCGTACGGTTCACGCAAAGGAGCGTCGGCGGAAAGTTCTATAGACGAGCCGAGCGTAAACGCTCCCGCCGCCATAATAACCTTGTCCTCGTACCCGGGCATATCGTCGGGATAAGGAGTGACGAAGCTGTCTACAGCGGACGCGTGCTGAATACCTACACAGAATTTTTCCAGAGCCTCGGGAGTGCCGAGCTTAATAACCTGGATAATATCTCCCCTGTTTTCGTCATACTCGGGGCTTACGTCATAGCCTAAGATTTTAAACAACGCCGAAGCGAACACCGCGGTTTTAAGCGCTTCTCCGCTCGCGTGCGGAGCGTGGTAAGCTCCTAAAAAAAGCTCTCTTTCGACATTCAAAGTAGCGCCGATTTCTTTACCTGTGCCGGGAGTAGTAAGTCTGTATGAACACATCTCGACTAAATCTTTTCTACCGGCGATATATCCGCCCGTCGGCGAAATTCCTCCACCGGGGTTTTTAATAAGCGAACCTGCCATTAAATCAACTCCGACCGAGAGCGGCTGCTTCTTCTCGATAAACTCGCCGTAACAGTTGTCGAGCATTATAATAACGTCTTTATTCACCTTTCTGACAGCTTTTACGATGTTTTCTATATCACCGCAGGTCAGAGTAGGTCTAAGGCTGTAACCGCGGGAGCGTTGAATATAGACCATTTTATAGCTTTCGTCAAGCGTATTTTCTATCGCGTTTAAATCGACAGTTCCGTCAGATTTTAAATCAACTTTCTCGTACTTTATCCCGAAGTCGATTAACGAACCCGGGTAATTTCCCTCGATTCCGATAGCGCTTCTCAAAGTATCGTAAGGAGTACCTGTTACGCTGAGCATTTTATCGCCCGGTCGCAGAACTCCGAACAGCGCGACTGTTAAAGCGTGGGTTCCGCTAACAAAATTATGGCGCACAAGCGCGTCCTCAGCGTCAAACACATAGGCGTAGACCTCGTCGAGCGCGTCACGTCCTCTGTCGCCGTAGCCGTAGCCTGTAGATCCTACAAAGTGACTCTCGCTTATCTTAGCGTTTTGGAACGCTTTTATCATTTTTTGTTGGTTATATTCCTGGATTTCATCGATTTCTTTTAGTTTATCTTCGCAAAGCTTCAGAGCCTTTTCTGAGGCTTTTAATATTTCCTCGGAAATATTAAATATATTCTCCATGTTTTATCCTTTCCAGCGGTATTCCGACCATTCTCCGAACTCCTTAAAACCGAGCTTGTTATAAAACTCGACGTTTTCGTCAGGAGCTCTATGCAAAAAAACTTTCTTTCCCTCTCTTACGAGCCTGTTGTTTATGTACCTGATAAGGAACGCGCCGTAGCCTTTTCGGCGGTAGTCCGGATCGGTAGCCAATGCGCCTAAAACCGCGCCGTTATCGGTTTCGGCTAATGTCATTATACAGCAAACAAGCTTACTTTCGCCCAATCCGT
Source organism: bacterium (assembly GCA_020626545.1). Taxonomy (GTDB): domain Bacteria; phylum Bacillota; class Clostridia; order Oscillospirales; family Acutalibacteraceae; genus Ruminococcoides. Next base: position 4,270 of record JAHKZS010000095.1, on the reverse strand, counting down.
AGATTCTAAGTGTATTTTTGTTGAGTTTATGAGCCACATCAAGCGCGAAGCTCTCATAGGAAGGAACGGCGAAATTCTCACCGCGGCACTTACTTATAAGATTATAAACATCCTTAATATGAGGGGTAAATACCATAAACGAGTTCTCGCAAGGCATAATAATTTCGCTCATAAATACAGGTCCCGAAACTTTCTCCATACCGCAGTCGAGTTTATATTTTCCGTCGCAAATTATATTCTCCGCTCCCGAAACACGCATAAACGCGCTGACTTCCTCTAAATCGGCGTCATCAGTAAGTCTGAGAATAAAAGTCGATTCCATTCGGGCGATTAGAGCCGTTACGGTATTATCTACAAGTTGAGCCCAAAAATCGACGAAAGCGAGCGAATAATCGTAGGTATAATAGAGAGCTTTTATCCTGCAACCAAATGGATTGTTCACAGACAGCGAGTTTAAATAACTCTCAATACTAAAATCTTTATCACAAATTTTTATCATATATTTCCACCGCAAATATCTTTCGAAAGTAATACGGCGAGCTTATAAACATCGTCTATATCGTTTTTTGAGATAAGTGAAATTTGGGAATGAAGATAACGACAAGGAAGTGAAATAGCGAGTGTGCGCACTCCGCCTCTTGATTTATGGATCGAGCCCGCGTCGTTTCCGCCCGCTACGGCTCGTTTAAACTGAAGTTTAATATTCTCCTCTTCGGATATCTTCTTAGCCCTTTCGATTAAACCTTTATCGTAAATAGTTCGCCTGTCCATATATCCAATAACAGCGCCTTTGCCTACGTTACAAACCTGCTTAGATTCATCTATCTCGGGAATGTCGGCGGCGGTGGTGGATTCGAGCACGATAGAAAAGTCGGGCGCTACGGAATACGCCGCGACCTTAGAGCCGTGGAGTCCAACTTCTTCCTGAGTTACGAAGGTAAAATACGTGTCGTATTCAAGCTCAGATTTTATCATCTCTATCATAATAAAACAGCCCGCTCTGTCGTCTAAAGCCTTAGACATAATTGTATAGTCATTCTCGTTATAAACGCTCTCGAACGTGATACTGTCGCCGAGACCAACGTATTTTAAAGCTTCTTCCCTATTATTCGCGCCTATATCAATATACATCGAGCTATACTTAGGGATAGACTTCCGTTCGTCAGCGTCGCAGAGATGTATTGGCTTTACGCCGATTACGCCGTTAATATCGTTAATCTTAACACTCCTGCCGGGCAATACACGGCGGTCAATCCCGCCTACTTCGTCGAACTTAATATACCCGTCACGGTCAACATCCGTTACGATAAACCCGACCTCATCCATATGAGCGGATATCATTAACTTATTTCCGGAAGCTTTTTTACCCTTTTTAAACGCGATAATATTACCGAGGTTGTCAATCTTACACTCGGTAACATAATCTTTAATCTCATTAATTATAATCTCACGCACCGGCTTTTCGCAGCCTGAGATACCGTTTTCCGTACATAACTTTTTAAGAAGGTCTTTCATCTTATACCTCCTTTAATAACATACGAGCTGATTAGCTCGGCAGTCTTTTCGATATCGTCCAAATCGGCAATTTCGGCCTGAGTGTGCATATTCTTCTCGGGAATTGATACAAGCGCGCATTTTACACCGTTTTTACTAAGAGTAATATGGTCGGCGTTAGTGCCTGTTTTACCATTACATACCTCGAGCTGATAATTGATATTTTCTTCTTCCGCCACGGATTTCATCGTATTGAACATTTCCCTGTTAAGATTGGGCGATATACTGAGCATCGGACCTTTTCCGAGTTCAATTTCGCTGTACGGACTATCTACTCCGGGTTGTCCCGCAAAGCTCATATCCACGCAAACGCACTCGTCTATATCATAGTTGAAGGGAACGGTCTTAGCGCCGACGGCGTATGTTTCTTCCTGGGCGGATAATAAAACTATAACTCTTGAATTTACATTATTTTTCGAGATAAACTCGGCTGCTTTTAATACAGCGGCAACTCCCGCCCTGTTGTCGAGAGCGGAAGCTGTAATTCTGTTATTTAACAACATCTTAGGCTTTATGTTAAAAGAAGCCTTGTCGCCGATGGACACGAGCTCTTTTACCTTATCGGCGGGAAGTCCGAGGTCTATCCATATTTTATCAGCCGAAACAGCCTTTTCCTCGTTACCATCCGATAAATGAGGCGGCATACAACACACTACGCCGTTTAAAGCTTTTTTACCATACACGGTCACGGGAGCGTCTAACAGGGTTCTTACGTCTATTCCTCCGACGGTATCAACTCTAAGGAAACCGTTATCGTCTATATCGCTTACGATAAATCCTATACGATCCAAATGCGCGTCGAGTAGAAATGTGTACTCGGCGTCTTTATCGCCTAAGACGGCAGTTACGTTGTTGTTGAAATCCACTTTAACATCATCGGTGAATTTAATTAAATAATCTTTACAATATTCGGACGCTGAATTTTCCACGCCCGAAACTCCGCTTACGGAGCATAAATCAAAAATTAAATCTCTCATTATTTTAAATTATTTACAATCTCCTTGAAATGATTACCTCTCTGAGCGAAGTTCTTATAAAGTCCAAAACTCGCGCTTGCGGGTGATAATGAAACAATATCTCCGTTTTCAGCGTTAGATCTGGCGGCGTTAACGGCTTCTTCCATATTATTTACATTTATAATAATAGGGTTGTTCTCGGAGTAATTCTCAGATTCTTTAACCGCTTTTTCGATTTTCGGGGCGGTATCTCCCATAAGTATAAGAACCTTAACCTTATCGCAGATTACGGGGCCTAAAGGCTCGTATGGTATGTGTTTATCGTACCCGCCCGCAATAATAATAATCTTCTTATCGTACAGCGAAAGCGTTCCTATAGCTGTTCTTGTGGGGCTGGAGGCTATTGAATCGTTGTAGTATTCTACTCCGTCAAGCTCTCTAACGAACTCGGCTCTGTGCTCAACTCCGCCGAAAGTCTTAGCGACCTTTACAATATTTTCTTCGCTTACTATTCCCCATACAGCTGATATTGCCGCCATATAGTTCTCGACATTATGCATACCAGGGATTTTAATATCCTTAATGTCTATAACCTCGGTCAGCTTACCGTAGTCGTTATATACGATAGTACCGTCCTTTAGATACGCGCCGTTTTCAACTTCGCTTTTACGAGAAAATTTAGCGAGCTTTCCTCTTACATTTTCGGAAAAACTGTCAGCGATATCGTTATCGAGGTTTAGTACAGCCTTGGAGAAAGCGTTCTGGTGAAGCACTATATTACGTTTTGAGTCAACATACTCGTCCATATCCTTATGTATATCAAGATGGTTCGGAGCGAGGTTTGTAACCACGGCGATTTCGGGACTTTGGCGCATAGAGATAAGCTGGAAGCTTGAAAGCTCTACAACAGCATAATCTTCGGCGTTAATACTCTCGATTATAGGAAGAAGCGGAGTTCCGATATTACCGCCTAAATGAACCGTCTTACCCTCGGCTTTTAAGAACTCAGAGATAACGGTAGTGGTGGTAGTTTTACCGTCCGAACCTGTTACACCAATTATTTTACAGGGGCATAAATCGAAGAAAACTTCCATCTCCGATGTAACTACTACGCCCTTTTTCTTTAAAGCCTCAAGCTCCGGTCTGTAAAACGGTGTACCTGGACTTCTGAAAAGAATATCGGTATCTATATTATCAAGATAGTTGTCGCCTAAAATAAGCTTAGCGCCGGCTTTCTCAGCTCGTACAGCGTTCTCGCCCAAAGCGTCGTAGCTCTGACGGTCGCAGGCTGAAACTACAGCTCCTTTTTTTGAAAACAGCTCGATTAATGGTAGGTTGCTTGTACCGATTCCGACGAAGCAAACTTTCTTACCTTTTATACTCTCAAAAAACTTATCTACTCTATTCATAACGTTTCTCCTTAGAGTTTATTTCCAATATTTTATTATACTTAAAATTTGTGAAAATATCAACCTTTAAATAGATATAAAAATATGTTATTATATTTTTGGTGATAAATATGATATCCGACTTTATAAATATAAACAAAAGCGATAAAACCCCGCTGTATATCCAGATTTACAACGAGATTAAATCCGCTATAGAAAACGGTAACCTTAAAGAGAGCGAAAAACTCCCCTCGGTTCGTAAGCTCAGCGAGGATCTAAACGTCTCAAAAACTACTATCGAAAACGCTTACGAAATTCTCTGCGTCGAAGGATACGGGACAGACCGATGCGGAAATGGTTCTGCAGCAGCTC
>JAHKZS010000094.1 GCA_020626545.1 bacterium | reverse complement strand
GTCAATCTCCGCTGTTAAATCAGGATTAGTCTCGGGTTTAAATATATCTTTAAGTTTTTTTAATAAAGTATTTCTCATAAAATTCACTCCGGAATTTATTATATCACAATAAAACAATATTGTCATTCACAACAGCGATAAATAACCGCTTAAAGCAGCTATTTTACTTAGTAATATTGACAAATCATCAATAATAAAATATATTTAAAGTAATATATCTCAAGGAGATTTACATAAATGAAAAATAGTAATGATATAAAAAGCAGTTTTAAAAAAGCCGGTTTTTCAAATTCCGATATACAGGCGGTATATGCCGGAATAGCCAAAATCCGAGCGGAAGAAAATAACTTCTCCGATAAATTCGAAAAGGGCTGGAATGACGCTTTTATCGCGTCGGAATGTTTTTACGTATTAATTACAAAGGCGGTAAACTCATGTTTAAGACACACAGACAAACTCAGCAAAGATGAAAAATCTTCTAAAATTTATACATTTACCGCTCTCGACGAACTGCAAAGACGTGCCGCTCAACAATACTTAGAGATTTTAACGCTGATAAAACACGGCTTTCCCGACGGAGCGTTCGCGAGATGGCGTTCAATGTACGAACTTTCGGTAATCGGCGCGTTTATTCTAAAATACGGCGAAGCGGTCGCGGAAAAATTTATAGAAGCCTCAGGCACTCAAGATAGGTACGACTGGGCTATGGCGAGCGGAGAATTCCCCGAAACTAAACGCCACGTTACTTTCGGCGATATTTTACGTCTATGCGATATAGATAACGAGGCATGGAAAGAAGGCTACACCGCGGCTAATCAGACGGTACACGCCTCTCCTCAGGGAACGTTCGGACGATTAGGCTCTCAGGACGGCTCGGACACAATCTCCCGCCGAAGCGATTACGGTATCGCCGCTCCCGCTATAGAGAGCGCCTCCACCCTGGCGCTTTTATCCTCTATGCTATGCTCGATATATCAGGACGAAAACACTACCGAAATAATAACTCTCGCGGCAAACTGGCTCGAGGAGCTTACGGACATTTACTGCAATACCCACGACAACCTTTTCCCCGACGATACGGAAGACTTTTAAAATTACACAAAAAAGTTTAAGCCGGCTCAAACGAGCCGGCGATTTTTGCGCAAAACAAAAGGAGCTGTTACTAGCAGCTCCTCTTGTTGAGAAATTTATGAAAACAAAATCGTAGAAATCTTTTTCATCGAGGCAAAAGCGGGGGAGTAAATCCCCCTAAACCTCGGGATTCTCTATAAAAAATGTTTAGAAGTCAACGTCATATTTAGCTAGCTTCATCTGAATGAGCGTCGCGTCACGGATTGTAACACTTCCGTCGTGATTTACATCGGCACACGTCATTCCGTAATCGGATAAATCAAAATCGCCGATTTTGTACTTCTGAATTGCGGTAACGTCAAGGATATTTAAAAATCCGTCCGAATTAGCGTCGCCGTACAATAAATCCTTAATCTCATATTTCAGGCCATGACTTTCCGCATAATTAAAAGTAGTTGAATTACGACAAACTAAAGTAATATCTTCTATACCGTTAAACGCCGAGTCAGCTATGGAAGTTACACTTTTAGGAATATCGATATATTTAAGATTTGTGCAATTTTCAAATGCATAACTTTCGATTTTTTCAATATTCCCGTTTAAAGTTACCGAATTCAAATTCGCGCAATTACTAAAGCACTGAGACGGAACATTACATTTAGCCCTAAAATCGACGTTTTCAATCTGTCCGCAATTCTCAAAGGCAGATGTTCCTATAAACGTAATATTTTCAGGAAGTATAACCTTTCCGCTGAGATTTGTACAATCCGCAAAAGCATACATTCCAATATAATTTAATTTTTTTGCTTTAGAGAAACTAACACTCGTTATATTTTCATCGCTTTTAAAAGCACGATTTCGTATCTCAGTAACCTCTCTGTCTTCAATATTATTTGGAATAACCAGATTATTTAATTCAGCCGATTTTCCGTATATTGAAACAGAAAAGTTGTTAATTAAAGTATATTTAAAACCAAAATACTCATAAACAGTATCTGCAAAAGCGGAAAACATAGACAAAACAACAAGCGTTATAGCTATAATTATTAACGATATTCTCTTAAAATGCCTGTTCATAAAATCACCGATATTTCACAGGCAGTACAGCACTAAACTGTACTGCCTGTTTTAATAGTTTTTAAAGATCTTCGTCTATACCCTCATCAACTGTTGTTTCGGGAACTTCAGGTACAGGAGGACGAGGATTAGAAATCGCCAGTACATCCCCCAGATTTACACTGAACATTTTAAAATCAGGTGAAATATACTCTTTTTTCATTACTGAATACCTCCCGTTCCATTTGCCTCAGCGTAGTTTTGAATAGAAGCCATATCGTAAATAGTAAAG
>JAHKZS010000093.1 GCA_020626545.1 bacterium | reverse complement strand
GATAAACGACTTATTCCTGTACTCGAGGAAACCGTAGGCGAATACGATAACCTTAAGGTTATTAACGACGACGTTTTAAAGCTTGATTTAAACAAGCTTATCGAGGACGAGTTTAAGGGGATGAGAGTTGTAGTATGCGCTAATTTGCCGTACTATATAACCTCGCCTGTGATAATGAAGCTGTTGGAGGACAGGCTCCCTGTAGAAGCCGTAACCGTTATGGTTCAAAAGGAAGCCGCTCAGCGAATTTGCGCCGAAGTCGGAAGCCGTGAGAGCGGAGCCGTTACTGTAGCAGTGAATTTCTACAGCAAGCCCGAAATGCTCTTTAACGTAAGCGCGGGTTCGTTTATGCCCGCGCCTAAGGTTGACTCGGCGGTAATGAGGTTGAATGTTTATAAAGAACCGCTTTTTGAACTCGAGGACGATAAAAAATTCTTTACCGTGGTAAAGGCGGCGTTCGCTCAGAGAAGAAAAACCGTTTTAAATTCAATAAGTTCGTCTTTAGGGCTTGAAAAAAGTGTGGTAAATGATGTATTATTAGATAGCGGGGTGGACCCGAGGTCAAGAGCCGAGAAATTGACGATGAACGATTTCGCCGAAATCTCGCGGAGAATATAATTATGAGAAAATTTATCTTTATTATATCGGTGGTACTGCTCGTTTTAGCGGTCGCGCTGATTATAACTTCTATGATTTTTAACGCCGTTGAGGGTATGGAGTCCGTTTTATCGACGGCTTTCGCGATAGCTTCGGCTGTTTCGGCGTTTATCGGATTTATATTAATTTTAGTTGGTTTTAAGGGAAAGGGTGAGAAAGTTGAAAACTCAAAATAATAAATATTCTCTCTTTCAAAAAATAATGATTGTAGTGATTCCGATTATCGTTTTACTGCTTATTGCGGCGGTTGTGATGTGCTTGGCGTTCAGCTTTTTGCCGATGTCGGCGAGCGATTTTACGCACACGGGATACCTTACCGTCGTGTTAGCGGCGTGCTCGGCTGTACTCGCTATAGTAGGAATTATTTTCGCTGTCTTTAATAAGGGTAAGGACGATAACGATATTGACGAATAGCTTTAAATGAGGGGGTTTATTATGAAAAAAATAACCGCAATTTTACTTGTTATGATTTTAGCCGCGGCTTCTTTGGCGGGATGTACAACTCAAACTGCCGAGAAAAAGGAAGCTAAGACGGATACAAAAGCCGAACAGCTCTATTTTACGGAGCAAAAGGTTAAAGACTCTCCCAAGTGGGTTACAAAGCTCGACGCTGTAAAGGACGCGAAACAGCTTATCGTAGTGGCTGGTGTGGATAAAACTACGGCGTACGTTACTATGCACGAAAAGAATAAGGACGGTAAATGGGAGCAGATTATCGCTACTCCGGGATTTATCGGACTTGACGGCTTGGGTAACGCTAATATAAATGACTGCTACACTCCTGTCGGCACATTTACTATCGACAGGGCTTTCGGACTTGCCGACGACCCCGGATGTCAGATGGAGTACACTAAGGTTGACGAAAACTATTACTGGTCGGGGGACTCGAGAAAGGGTATGCATTTTAACGAGCTCGTTAATATAAAGGACGTTCCTAAGCTCGATACCGAAAACAGCGAGCATATCTCCGACTTCGACTACGCTTACCAGTATGTACTTAATATGGGATATAATAAGGAATGTAAGAGGGAAAAGGGCTTCGCGTTCTTCTTCCACTGCTTTAGAGTTAACCGCACATACACGGGCGGCTGCGTAGGAGTTCCCGAGAACATTATGAAGTTCATTATGACCCACGTAAAACCGGGTTGTAAAATAACTATCGATTCGCTTAAAAATATGAAAGGCGATCTTGACGAGGGTTATTAATAGAAAAATTGCTTTTTAGGCGGTAAAATGTGAAATATCGCTTAAAAAACTATTGACAAAAAAGACGTGTTTTTGTATAATCTTAAATAGCGTTTTAATATACGTATAGAGGTGTAGTATGCTTCTTCAGTTAAAGGAAGTCTTTTTAAACGACGGCAAGTCGCTCGACGTTAACTATTCCTTGTCGATGAGCGAATTCGATATTAACGGAGATTATCCATTCAAGTCTCCCGTCGAAATCAGCGCTTCGGCGGTTAACAGAGCGAGCCTTGTAGAGCTAACGGTAAAAGCGGTTTTTGATTATACCACCCGCTGTGACAGGTGCTTTGAGGATTTAGTAAAGCACTACGAATTTACTTTTACTCACGGGTTGGCCGTAAAGTTGATTGACGACGAAAACGACGACTATATTGAAACACCGGATTATACTCTCGAGCTTGACGAGGTTGTTATTTCCGATATTATCCTTAATTTGCCGAGTAAGGTTTTGTGTAAGGATGATTGTAAGGGCGTTTGCTCTAAATGCGGAAAGAACTTGAATTACGGTGATTGCGGCTGTAATAAAACCGAAGTTGACTCAAGACTTGAAATCCTTAAACAGTTAATTGACGATTAGATAAAATACTAAGGAGGAATCAAAATGGCAGTACCTACCGGAAAAACTTCTCACAAAAGAAAATCAACAAGACGTTCAGCGGCGTATACAATCGACGCTCCCGCTCTTACAACTTGTCCGAACTGCGGAGCTTTAACTTCTCCCCATAAAGCATGCACAACTTGCGGTATGTATAAGGGCAGACAGGTTATAGCTATGGACGACGCTAAAGAAACAAAGTAATGAGAACGATTTTGGGCGGCAGTTTTCTGACCGCCCTGTTCTTTTTTAGGGTGTAGGATTTAGGATATAGGATATAGATTTAGAAAAGGATTGATTATATGGCTAAACCCGTAATCGCGGTAGTAGGCAGACCGAATGTCGGTAAGTCTACGCTGTTTAACAAGTTAATAGGGCAGAGGCTTTCTATAGTTGACGATACCCCCGGCGTTACGAGGGATCGTATCTACGGCGAGATAGAATGGGAAAACCGTAAAGCCGTTATTATCGACACGGGCGGTATTGAGCCTAAGTCGGACGACGTTATTCTATCGCAGATGCGCCGTCAGGCTCAGCTCGCTATAGACACCGCCAACGTGATTATTCTCGTTACCGACTTAAAGTCGGGGCTTGTATCTACCGATTTGGACGTAGCTTCTATGCTACAGAAGTCCGGCAAGTCGATTGTGCTTTGCGTTAATAAATGCGATACCGTCGGCGAGCCCGATCCCGCTTTTTACGAGTTCTATAATCTCGGCCTCGGAGATCCTATACAGGTTTCGGCGGTACACGGTCACGGTACGGGCGATTTGCTCGACGAGGTGTTCTCGAAGCTTAACTTTAACGACGACGAGGAAGAAAACGGCGACGTTATTAACGTAGCCGTAATAGGTAAGCCTAACGTCGGTAAAAGCTCGCTTATAAACTACATAACCTCTCAGGACAGGTGTATTGTTTCCGACATAGCGGGTACTACGAGGGATAGTATAGATACCTCTGTGGAAAACAAATTCGGTAAATATAATTTTATCGACACGGCTGGTATCAGGCGAAAAAGCCGTATTGTAGATGAGATAGAAAAGTACAGCATAATAAGAGCCAAGATGGCGATTGAGCGCAGCGACGTTTGCGTTATTATGATTGACGCGGAGATCGGTTGTACCGAACAGGATACTAAGGTCGCGGGGCTTGCGCTCGACGCCGGCAAGGCTTGCGTTATCGCCGTTAATAAATGGGACGCTATCGAGAAAGATACGAAAACTATGAGTAATTTCAGGAAGCGTATCGAGGTGGATTTCGCGTTTATGAACTGGGCGCCTGTTGTATTTATTTCGGCTAAAACAGGTCAGAGAATTGATAACCTTTTTGAGAATATCAACGCCGCCGCGTCTAATAACGCCGCCCGGATCAAGACGGGTACTTTAAATGAACTGCTCGCTCAGATTACTACACGAGTACAACCGCCGACGGATAAGGGTAAACGTCTTAAAATTTTCTATATTACCCAGCCTTCTACCAAACCGCCGACGTTTGTCAGCTTTTGTAATAACAAGGATTTATTCCATTTTTCATACCAGAGATATATCGAGAACCGTATCCGCGAGACATTCGCTTTAAGCGGTACTCCGATTAGAATGATAATTCGTGAAAGAGGTGAAAAGTGATGGCAGATATTCAGCCTTTAAGCAATATCGATATGCTGTTTAACGGATGGTGGCTTGTACTTATTTCATTTTTAATCGCGTATCTTTTAGGAAGTATAAATACCGCGGTAATCGTTACCAAAGCGGCTACTAAGGGTAAAAAAGATATTCGCGAGATGGGCAGCGGTAACGCGGGTTTTACTAATGTACTGCGTTCCGTAGGAAAGGTTCCCGCTATACTTACTATCGTTTTCGACTTTCTTAAATCGGTACTCGGCGTGTTTATCGGCGGAGTTATATTTTCGATTGTGTTTACAGGTTCTTCCGACTTAGACGGTATCGTGGTTATCGGTAAGTATCTTTGCGGATTTTTCTGTATACTCGGTCACAGCTATCCCGTTTTCTTCCACTTCAGAGGCGGAAAGGGTATAGTTTCGGCAGCGGCGATGATGCTTGTAGCGGACTGGAGAGTTTTCCTTATTATCGTAGCTACTTTCGCTATTGTGTTTGTATTCTCTAAAATTATCTCGCTCGCTAGTATTACCTGCGCGTGCCTTTTCCCTGTATATACGTTCATTATAACTTTCTTTATCGACTATATGAACTTTAAATTCCCTGTTTCTTATGTAGTGCTTTGTACTTTAGCGGCGTTTTTAATCGGATTGTTTGTTGTAATTAAACACAGCGATAATATTAAACGTTTAATCGCCGGCGAGGAAAAGAAAATTACGGCTAAAAAGTAGTTGAAATTTAGAGTTTGTTGTATTAAAATAGAAGTGTTAAAATTTTATTAATCTTGGAGTTAATTATGGATTGTGTTTTTTGTAAAATTATAGACGGTTCTATTCCGTCGAAAAAGGTTTACGAGGACGATAAAATGGTCGCTTTCTACGACCTCGAGCCTCAGGCTCCTGTCCATGTGCTTATGATACCTAAGGAGCATATCGCCTGCGCCGATGAGCTTAACGAGGAGAACAGCGCTTATGTCGCGCATATCTTCTCTAAGGTTCCCGAAATCGCTAAAAAGCTAGGGCTTAAAAACGGTTACCGCATAGTGAATAACTGCGGTCCTGACGGATGCCAGAGCGTATTCCATCTTCACTTCCACCTTTTAGGCGGAAAAGCATTAAGCGGACAAATGAGTTGATTTAAAAGGAGCAGAAAATGGGTAAGACTTATAAAATGACAATCGCGGGATGTGAAAGAGAGCTTCCGCTGTGCGAGGTTAGCGAAGATTTAGATATAGCCGCGTTTATTATGTTCGGCGACGTGGAGATTACCGTGGAGAGCGCTAAGGCTCTTATCAAAAAATGTCCCGACCACGACGTTATCGTGACCGCCGAGGCTAAGGGGATTCCGCTCGGTTACGAGATGGCGCGCCAGGAGAATAAGGATTACGTAGTAGCGCGTAAGGGCTTAAAGGTTTATATGCCCGAGTACGTTAACGTAGAGGTTCGCTCTATTACTACCTTATCTTTACAGAAACTTTATATCGGTACAGATGATATAAACAAGATTAAGGGTAAGAGAGTTCTTATCGTGGACGACGTTATTTCTACGGGAGAGAGTTTACTCGCTCTCGAAAAGCTTGTTGAAAAAGCGGGCGGTACTACAGTAGGCAAGGTAGCTGTGCTCGCCGAGGGCGACGCCGCTGATCGCGACGATATAATTTTCCTCGAAAAGCTCCCTGTTTTTCCTAAGTAATTGTAAAGGATAGATAAAAATGACCAGACGACTGTTTGCGTATATCGGGTTAAGTATGCTGATTACGTTCTCAGTCGTCTTTTATTTCGGTATTTATGGCGCTGTATGCGCTTTGAGTTCGGCTGTTGTTATTTTTATATTCGCGTTATTAAAGGCGGATAAAAGTAAAAAACGAGTATTTATACTTATTTCGGCGGCGATTATACTTTCTATGTCATATTTTCAGGTTTATAGTTCTATAAAAGAAATAAACACTCAAAAATATATGAATAAATCAGTGAGTGTTACCGCTGAAATGCGTGATTTTCATAGGACGAGGGACTATTATTTCTATGAGCTAAGCTGTAAGACAATTAACTCAACTCCCGAAGCTTATAAAATACTCTTGAAAACTTCGAGTGACGTCGGCGCCGAGTACGGCGATATAATTACCTGCGATGTTAATTTAAATCGTATAAATAACAACTACTACAAGTCGAGAAATTTCGATTATTCCGCTTCGCCTGTTGAGTACATTTTGAATTATAAGCTTGAAAAGTCTAAGGACAGAGGAATTCTATATATTCCTGTATTTATTAGAGATAAACTTACTTATTCTCTAAGCGTTATGATTCCCGGTTACGCGGGCGAGCTTTGTAATACGGTTACTTTGGGTGATAAATATCAGCTTTCGGAAAATGTATATAAGCAGTTTAGAGCTACCGGATTAACTTACCTTATTGTAATTTCGGGACTTCATATGAGCCTTGCCGCGTCTTTAATCTTTTTTCTGACTAAACGTCTTAAACGAAAACGAGCGGCTCGTATTATAAGGGGAGTTTCAATCGTTTTGTTTATTCTAACTTACGTTGCGGTAACGGGCTTTACTCCGTCGGCTATGCGTTCGGGTATTATGATTATAGTTCTGTATATAGGAGGTTCGCTGAGATTTAAAGCCGATACGGTCAACAGCCTCGGATTCGCGGCGATGTTATTAACCGCGGGTAATCCGCTGGCCGTGGGGGATGTGGGAATGTTGATGTCGTTTTCTTCTACGGCTGGAATACTTTTTATTCATCCGTATTTTGAGAGATTTTTCGAAACAAAATTCGGTATTAGAATTAAAAATCAACTTGCTCTAAAAGAAATGGCGGCTGACAATATTGATATTCTACGTATAAGCTTTAAGCTGTTTTGTTATAGACTTTTAAGGACGGTTTACGTTATTTTTACCGTATCAATCTGCGCGGTTATCGCTATTACTCCGCTGACGTTGATGTTCTACGGAATCGCTAATCCTTTTGTTATAATTTACTCGGTGTTTGTATCGCCGTTTATCTCGGTGTTGATGTTCTTTTCGGCGTTCGCGTCGGTGATATGGTATATTCCGTTTCTGAGCTTTTTGGCTTACGGATTAGCGGTTATAGCTCAAATGATCGCGGTGTGGATATTGACATGTGTGGGAATGATTTCGCGGATTCCTTACGTTACATTTTATTCCTACCCCGAACTAATGAAGTTGTGGCTTTTGTGTACATTTATAATCTTCGCCTTTGTGATTGTCGTAAAACTAAACCGTAGAAATATTATTATAGCGTCGGGGTTGTCAGTATTTATACTAACGGTGAATGTATGCGCGGGTTATATTATGAATTATGATAAAACCGAGCTTAGAGTTATCCCCGCCGGTAACGGCTCAACTATACTTTTTAAGTCGCCCGAAGGAGTCGATTTACTGTCGAGCGGCGGTTCGGCATCTATGTACGATTATGTAAGCGAGGAGCTTCACCGTAACACCGACAGTTTTAATTTATTTGTAGTTCAGTCCAGTTGGGAGAAGCCGGATGTAAGATTCGCGCCGTATATTCTCGGCGAGTTTGACGTAGAAAAGGTTCTGTTGTATTATAGATATAATACGAGCGAGCGCGTGTACAGGCTCGCTTCGGAAAAAGACTATAGAATTATAAAAGATAACGAAAGTGTAGATATAAGGCTTTCTGAGAATGTGACTGATAAGATTTTTAACGTTAACGGTCATACATATCAGTATATTACCGATGGTGAAACCTCCGCGCTTATAGCTCCGAACAGCGCTAAGGCTTATGAAATCCCTTCGGATATAAAGCCCGACTACCTTATATTGAATAAGGAGATTAAGAATCTCGACCGTTCAAAATTCGGTAAGGTGATCTGGTGTTCGAATAAATACGTTCCGAAGAATCTCGGCAAGGCTGCTTTGGCAAAGAGCGAGGACTATACTATCAGTTTTAAATAAAGGGAGAAAAGATGGCAGAATTATCACGCAAGGATTTGCGAAAACGGATAAACGATAAACAATTTGATAATTTATACCTGATTTACGGCGAGGAGAAAATGTATATTAAATCCGATACTAACCTTCTTGTTGAAAAGCTCGCGGGTAAAAATCCGTCCGAGTTTAATTTCCATAAATTCGAGAAGGATTATGAGCTCGATGACATCGCCGTAGCGGTTCAAGTTGTGCCGTTTATGAGTGAGAATAATGTTGTTGTTATTTCCGACTTGGATGTTAACGATAAAAGTTTTCCGAAAAGCGACCTCGACAGGCTGATTTCGATTCTCGATAATGTTCCCGATACTACCGTAGTGATTTTTACTATGCCGACTCTCGTTCAGGATATGAAAAAGCTCGGCTCGGGATTTACCAAGCTCAAAAAATACGTTGAGAAAAACGGAACGGCTTGCGCCGCCGCGAGAGAATCCGATCTTCCTTTGGCGCGCCAGATTATAAGATGGGCAGACAGCCGAGGTGTTAAAATCGAACAGGCGGACGCCTTTAAGCTCCAGGAGTACGCGGGCTTCGACCTTAATACTATAAAAAACGAGCTGGATAAGCTGTGTAACTACGTCGGCGACGGCGGGTTAATTACTACCGAAGATATAGAAAACCTCGTCACTAAACAGCTCGAGGCTAATATTTTTCATCTAACCGACGCTATAGTTTCAGGCGACAGCGATAAGGCGTATAATATCTTAGAGACGCTTTATTACCAGAAAGCCGAGCCCAACGAAATTATCAACATAATCAGTATGTCGTACTTGGATTTTTACCGCGCGAGAGTCGCGGCTGAGAGCGGTACTCCTATTTCGGAGGTTGCTAAGGAATTCGGTTACGGCAGGCGTGAGTTCGCCTTAAAAAAAGCGGGTTCAAAAACTCGCTCGATTTCTACAGAAAATCTTAGGGAAAGTATCGCTGAAATAACGGAAACTACCGCTAAGCTGAGAAGTACCGCGACAAACGATAAAATCGCCGTTGAAGCATTAGTCGCTAAGCTGATTATCTTGTCGGGAAAGCGTGAGAGTAAGTATGATAAGCGTTAAAGAGGCGATAATCGTAGAGGGACGTTACGATAAGATTAAGCTCAGCTCTATTGTAGATACGCCGATTATAGAAACAGGCGGGTTCAGGGTTTTTAAGGATAAGGAAAAACAGAATTTAATCAGGAATATCGCAAAAAAACGCGGTATTCTTATCCTTACCGACAGCGATTCCGCGGGTTTCGTTATACGCAATTTTTTAAAGGGCATAGTTCCCGAAAACGGGATTAAAAACGCCTATATTCCTCAGCTAAAAGGCAAGGAAAAGCGTAAAGCCGAGCCATCTAAAGAGGGGCTTTTGGGCGTAGAGGGTTTAAGTGAGGCTTTTTTAGTTAAAGCTATTCAAAACAGCGGAGCTACGGTTCTTAACGAGAATAAACCTGAAGTAAGAGCCGAAATCACTAAGGGTGATTTATACGAGCTGGGGCTTTCGGGACGCGCAAACTCGGCGGTAATGAGAGAAAAGCTGTTAAAAAAATTAGAGCTGCCGACTTACCTGACGACAAACGCGTTAGTTTCGGCGCTCAACTGTTTATATTCTTTAGAAGAATTAAAAGAAATAATTAAAACTATTAAATAAAACCATCGTCTTTGCGAATGCTATTGACGGTGGTTTTATGTTTTTTGATAATAAAAAACTGTTCCTCATAGGCGGGGCGGGGTACGGCTTGCTCGAGGTTTTGTGGCGCGGAAAAACCCACTGGTCTATGATTATAACAGGCGGGCTGTGTTTTATCGCGCTGTATAAGTTTTTTAAAAGGGCTAAGGAGCTTCCGCTAAAGATAAAGTGTTTAATCGGCGGAGGTATAATTACGGGCTTTGAGTTTTTTTCGGGTTGTATTTTTAATAAGCTGTTGAAGTTCGGGGTATGGGATTATTCCGATTACCGACTGAACTTTAAAGGGCAGATTTGCGCCTTTTACTCGTGCTTATGGACGGCTCTGTGCATACCAGTTTCGCTTATATGCAAAAAGATGAGAAGGGATTAGTCCTTCTCATCTTCGTTTTCTTTAGGTTTTATAACTAAATTTGCCGAGATAATACGCTGGCTGTTGACCTGTTGAACCGTAAGCTCTATATTTTCGTAAGTGAACCGAGCCTTGCGCCTCGGGATAGTGGTAAAATGCTCGAGTATAAATCCGCCGACTGTTACCGCGTCGGTTTCAACGTCGTCGGGGTCGATATCCGCGAGCTCAAATAAATCCTCAAGCGGCATATCTCCGCTTACGAAGTATTCCGTGTCGGAAATTTTGGTGCAGTCGCTTTCTATTTCCTCGTCCTCGTCCCAGATTTCTCCGACGATTTCTTCTAGTAAATCCTCCATCGTAACAATGCCGAGCGTACCGCCGTACTCGTCGGTAACTACGGCTATGTGCAGCCTTTTTCTTTTAAAATCGCTGAGGATTTTCGAGAGGTTTTGGTTATTAAATACGAAGTACGCGGGCTGAATAAGCTTGCCTAAATTAGGCTCATCGCCCTGAGCGAGTACCTCGAGGTAATCCCTCGTGTGCAGTATGCCGATAATATGGTCTATTGTTTCCTTATAAACCGGAATTCGCGAGTATCGGCTCTCTATAATAATATGGCGAAGCTTTTCGGGACTGTCCATAATATCTATAGCCGTCATATCTACTCTCGGAGTCAGAATTTCGAGAACGGTTTTGTCGTCGAAATCGAGTACCGACTGTACCATTTCACTCTCGTCCTCTTCCAAAACTCCCTCGCCTTCGATATTTTCGACGATTTGTTTAAGTTCGTCCTCGGTGACGGAGGGCTGTTCGGTTTTTGTACCCGCGATTTTAAGAGCGAGTTCCTTTAATTTCAGGAACAGAAATACTATCGGGGTTAAAAGTATCGTAAGAGCCTTTAAAATACCCGCGGTCGCGAGCGAGTAGTTTTCGCAGTGTTCCTTAGCTAGACACTTAGGGATAATCTCTCCGAATGTCAGTACCAAAAACGTAGTAGCTCCCGTGGCGACAGCCGTACCTATTTCTCCGAAAATTTTATAACATACAGCCGTAGCGAGTGATGAACAACCTAAGTTAACTATGTTGTTACATATAAGAATAGTCGTAAGGGCTTTATCGAATCGGTCGGTAATATAAAGTACATTCTTCGCCTTTTTATTACCGTCGTCCGCGTAGCTCTGGATACGGATTACGTTCACGAACGAGAACGCCGTTTCTACAGAACTGAAGAAAGCAGATAGAATAATACACAGAATTATTACTATAATCTGCCACGATTGAACGTCCAAAAAATTTCACCTCATATACATTATTAACAATAGCATACTATAATTCTTTTAAAAAATAATTTTTATTTAGAAAAAAGAATAATTTTCTTGAATTATATGGCATAAAATGTTATAATTTTCTGTGGCATATACATTATATAGCGCTTTTGCGGGTACAATATCCGTGGAGGTGCGTATAATGGGAGATAAAAAATCTCAAAACGACGAATTTGTTAAGAATCCGTGCGGGGAAAATGATGAGCCTGTGGAGAAAGATAACCCTGTCGATGAGGAGCATACTTCTCAGATTGAGGACACGGGCTCAATACTCGCTATGCGCGGTGATAAAATTATCCACTGCCTGACTATAATCGGACAGATTGAGGGGCATTATGTTCTGCCTCAAAATAACAAGTCCACTAAGTACGAGCATATTATACCGCTGCTCGTGTCTATTGAGGAGGACCCTCGGATACAGGGACTGTTGATTCTGATTAATACTGTCGGCGGAGATGTCGAGGCGGGGCTCGCGATAGCGGAGCTTATCTCGGGAATGAGAAAGCCCGTCGTATCTATCGTACTCGGCGGAGGCCATTCTATCGGAATTCCGCTCGCGGTATCGGCTAAAAAGAGCTTTATCGCGAAAAGCGCTTCGATGACGGTTCATCCCGTAAGAAGTACGGGGCTTACAATAGGCGTTCCCCAGACTTTCGAGTATTACCAGCGTATGCAGGATAGAATTACTAATTTCGTCGTGGATAATTCTAATATCAGCAAAGAGGATTATACTAACTTGGTTATGAATACAGGCGAGCTTGTGATGGATGTCGGAACAATACTCGACGGACAGCGCGCGGTTGACGCGGGGCTTATCGACAGTATCGGCAATCTTACCGACGCTTTGGACTGCCTGTATGAAATGATAGAATGATTTAGGTTAAAGGTTCAGGTTATAGGTTTAAGGAATGGGTTACAGTATTTTACTGTATCCTTAATCCTTAGCCCTCGGCTCTCAGCTCTTAGCTCTAAGCTCTAAGCTCTTAGCTCTAAGCTCTCAGCTCTAAGCTCTAAGCTCTTAGCTCTAAGCTCTAAGCTCTAAGCCCTCAGCTCTCAGCTCTAAGCTCTAAGCTCTAAGCTCTCAGCTCTCAGCTCTCAGCTCTAAGCTCTAAGCTCTAAGCTCTAAGCTCTAAGCTCTAAGCTCTCAGCTCTCAACTCTCAACTCTCAGCTCTCAGCTCTCAACTCTCAGCTCTCAGCTCTCAGCTCTCAGCTCTCAGCTCTCAGCTCTCAGCTCTTAGCTCTTAGCTCTTAGCTCTAAGCTCTCAACTCTTAGCTCTCAGCTCTTAGCTCTCAGCTCTTAGCTCTTAGCTCTTAGCTCTTAGCCCTTTCCCCTTAGCCCTTAGCCCTAATAATTGGGAGGTACATATGGAATTATTATTCAAAATTATTCAGGACGTTGTACTCGGTATAGTTCAGGGCGTGACGGAATTTTTGCCCGTATCGAGCAGCGGCCACCTGAATATCGCTAAACACCTTATGGGTGTAGAGGACGGCGGAATATTCCTCGACGTTATGTTACATATAGGAACGCTCGCCGCGGTATTTATTTTCTACAGAAAGCTTATCTGGAGACTGATAAAAGCCTTCTTCTCGCTTATTAAGGATATTTTTACCGGAAAATTCAAATGGTCTAAAATGGACGGCGACCGAAACTTAATTGTTATGCTCGTTATCGGACTTATTCCGCTGTTTTTACTTTTCGCGCCGATTCCCGGCACAGATATGAAGGTTAAGGATTTAGCCGATATGTTTGCCGAGGGTAAGTATTTTATCGTTGTAGGTTTATCGCTTCTCGTTACAAGCGCGCTTCTGTTTATCGGTAATAAGCTAAACAGCCGTCCTGTCGGCAAGCATTATATCAAGGACGCCGAAAGTAATTATACAGGCAACGGCCGTACTCGTTATACTGTAGTTGACGCTATCTGCGTAGGACTTACCCAGTGCTTCGCGGCAATTTTCCCCGGACTTTCACGCTCGGGTTCTACTCTCTCGATAGGAGAGATGCGCGGTATTAACAAACAGGCGGCTTTGGATTACACATTCATTCTCGGTATTCCGTCGATTATCGCGGCGGCGGCTTTAGAGGTTAAGGACGTTGAGTCATCGATACTCACTACCGATAATATTATCGCCGTAGTTTGCGGAGTAATTGCCGCGGCGGTTGTAGGATATTTCTCAATCGTGCTGTTCAAATGGCTCTTAAAGACAGATAAAATGATTGTTTTCGTAATTTATACGGCTGTAGTCGGATTAATTATAACCGCTATCAGCGTCTATGAATTAACTTCGGGAAATATCGTAAGATTGTTTTAAAATTATTCTTTAAAAGAATGAAACGGATGTGAAAATTTTGGCTAATAAAAAACAAACTGCCAAAAAATCGAATAATTCCTCGGCTAAAAAGCCGAGAGCTAATAAAAAATCCGCTCCTAAAACCAGGGTTAAAAACGATGTTCCTAAGCGTAAGTTGAGCCCGAGGATAAAGTCGCTCTTATACTTCGCGGCGGCGCTTATCTCGCTTTTGATTGTTTTTGTTCCGGGAGCTTCCGTGTGGGAGTTTATAAGAGGTTTTTTCTACGGACTTTTTGGAATCTGTATTATCTTAATTCCTATACTTTTAATCTACTTAGCGGTAATAACTACGCTGGAAAAGACGATTTCGCACTTTAAAACTAAAGTGGCTATGGGAATAGCTATTATTATGTTGACGGAGAGCGGAGTCTACCTTTTGAGCCAGAACCACTATCTTGACGGATATTTTTCCGCGCTCGGTAAGCTGTTCGCTCAGGGCTTCTTAGCCGAAAATAAGTTTCTCTCGGGAGGCGGATTGTTCAGCGGAGTTTTAGGCTATCCGATACTTGTGGCGTTCGGATGGTGGGCGGCTGTCGGCGTTGTATTTGTGTTGCTTGTTACACTGGTTTTAATAATCTGTAAAATATCGCTAAACGATATAGGCAGAGTAGCCGTTAACGTCGGAAAAGGTGTTTCTCAGGCTTACGAGCGCCAGGAAGTTCGCCGCCGCGCGAGACGAAATAAGGTAGAGGAAAACGACGATCCTCAGATTGACCTGTTTACCGACGAATACGGCGACGGCAGTTTTAATACGCAAATTGATATAGATCTAGGCTCTAATAATACCCAAAAGAAAAAACGCAGAAAAAAGAAAAACAGTCCTAATATAGATATTACTATCGACGACGATGTTAAGCGTGATACCAAGGATAACTCAAATGACGCTAAAGATAAGTTTATGGACGCGGTTAAAAACGCTCAGCAGGATTACACCGCGACAGTTAAACCCGAGAGAAAGCGTACCGTCGAAAAGGAAAAGACAGAGAGTATTATTACCGAGGAAAATACATATAAATATCCGCCTATCGGGCTTCTTAAGCTCGCCAATAACTCAGGCGTAAACGGCGAGGAGGAAATGAAACAGAACGCCGAAAAGCTTATCTCAACCCTCGACAGCTTCGGTGTAAGCGCGACGATTACGCATATCTCCCGAGGTCCCTCGGTTACGAGATATGAGCTTCATCCCGCGCCGGGCGTAAAGATTAATAAAATTACTAACCTTTCGGACGATATTGCCCTTAACTTGGCGGCTAACGGTATTCGTATCGAGGCGCCTATCCCCGGTAAAGCGGCGGTAGGTATAGAGGTTCCTAATAAAGCCGTCAGCGTGGTTTCTATCCGCGAGCTTATCGACTCCGATGAATTTGAGAACAGCAAGAGTAAGCTCACCTGCGTACTTGGTAAGGATATAGCGGGTAAGATTATCACGACCGATATAGCTAAATTACCTCACCTGCTTATCGCCGGTACTACCGGTTCAGGTAAATCCGTGTGCGTAAACTCGCTTCTTATAAGTATTCTCTATAAGGCTTCGCCCGACGAGGTTAAGCTTGTGCTTATAGATCCTAAAATGGTTGAATTTTCTAAGTACAAAGGCGTTCCGCACCTCTTGGTTCCCGTAGTTTCCGACGTTAAAAAGGCGGCGGGTACGTTAGCTTGGGCGGTTAGCGAAATGCAGGACAGATATAAGCTGTTCGCCGAGTTTGACTGTAAGGATATTGAGTCTTATAACAGACTTATCGATTCTAACTTAGAATATATGAAAGAAAATCCGCCCTACGAAAATGAGGACGGAGAGATGATTCAGCCCGTACTCGAAGTAAACGGACTGGATGTAAGAAAAGAAAAACTTCCGAGAATCGTTATCGCTATCGACGAGTTGGCTGACCTTATGATGACAGCTCCCGGCGAGGTAGAGGACAGTATTGTCCGCTTGGCTCAGCTCGCCCGAGCCGCCGGTATGCACCTTGTAATCGCAACCCAGCGTCCGACAGCTAACGTTATCACAGGTCTTATTAAATCGAACGTACCGAGCAGAATCGCCTTAAAGGTAGGCTCAAATATGGACTCGAGAATTATCCTCGATACAGGCGGAGCCGAGAAGCTTATCGGACGAGGCGATATGCTCTATATGCCTGTAGGCGCGCCGAATCCGATTCGTGTTCAGGGGTGTTTCGCGACTGACGACGAAATCGGCGGCGTAACGAAATTCGTTAAGAAATCCGCTCAAGCCGAGTATAACGCCGAAATCGAGGAGAAGATTAAGCGTATCGCCGAGGAAGGTCAGGAGGACAGCGGTTCCGATATGGCGGGCGATATTCAGGTTGACTCTAAAATGGAGGAAGCTATTAAGTTCGTATGCGAAGCTGGACAGGCTTCGACTTCTATGCTCCAGAGAAGACTTCACGTCGGCTACGCCCGCGCGGGCAGAATGATTGACGATATGGAACAGCTCGGCGTAATCGGACCGCACCAGGGCTCAAAGCCGAGAGAGGTAATTATGACCTACGGCGAATGGCTCGAGCGCAACCATAATCAAGGCTAGGGTAACAGAAGCAATCCGAGCCACGCTTTAAACGGAGTAATTTTGACTCTTTACGACTTGTCGAACGTCAGCAGGCGTCAGCCTGCTAACATTCTCCGCACCGCAAATCGCCTAAAATTTCAACCGTTTAAAGTCCAAAGGAGTTTTGCCGAGGCAGATTTTCGTCTAGCCGCGG
>JAHKZS010000092.1 GCA_020626545.1 bacterium | reverse complement strand
TTCCGCCCGAAACTGTAGCTGTTTTGCCGTCGTAAGCGTTTGTTACAACTGTTCCGTCGGGGAAAGTGTTGTTAAGAGTTACCGTTACGTTAGAGTTGCTGCCCGCGCCTATACAAGCCGCTATTTTATCGGTAACGCCGTTTTTGTTGTATGTACGCGCGAACGCTGTTCCCGATGTAGCGCTGAGGTTAGCGTGGCTTCCCGCGCCTACCGCTACGTGACGGGAGCGGAACTTGCCGACCTTCTGCCAGTGAGCGAGAGTGTTCTTATCGTAGCTCGACCAGTTCATATCGCTTCTGAGGTTGTGGTCTTTACCGCTGGAGAAGTTTCCGCCTACAAGGGGACGGTTTGTTTCATCGCCGTAGAAAATTTGAATTGCTCCGGGGAGAAGCTGGAACGCCGAACCCTGATAGATGTTTTTATCTCCCTGACGGCAAAGCGCCGTATCATGAGATGAAATATACGACAGTACATTGAACTTATCGTTTGAATTAAGCTGTTTAGCGTAATCGGCGTAAGTGTTATTGATTGAGCCTGAACCGGGTACGCCGCCTGAGCTTCCGTCGAAGGGCTGACCTGAGCAGAACGAGAAGTTAATCATTGAGTCGAATCCGCCCTGAGTGTAGAAACCGTCGTAGCTTAAACCGTGCGGGAAACATTCTCCTGTCATCCAGAAGTCCTCATCCCAGTCGGCGCCGGGTTTATTCGGATTATTAGCTCTCCAGGTTTTAAGTGATTTAAGACCCTGTTCTTTTAGAGCCTTCCAGCTTTCGAACTCAACGTGCTTAGCTGTATCACATCTGAAACCGTCTACGCCGTATTTCTCAACCCACTGTGTAAGCCAGAATACGAGGTAGTTTCTTACAGTCTTACTTTTATTGTTTTTGGTGAAGTAGTTGTTTAACTCGCTCTGTTTCTTAGAGAAAGTACCTTCTTTGTTCCATTTTGTTTTAAGAATTTCGGGAATATCCAGGGAAGCGGAGTTTTCTGTTTTTAAGTCGGGAAGATAAACCTGATTTCCTTTTAAATCACTTCCGTCACCGTTTTCATATCCGCCGCCGAGACCTGCTCTGATCCACTGAGGGCCCCACCATTTTGTCCAGCTTGAATCCCAGTAATCTATAAAAGAGTGGTAACCGTTATCCGAACTGTCGGTGATTGTGTGTTCAAAATAAGGAGTTTCCCAGCCGTTTTTAAGCTTACCGAAGCCGTACTCATTCATATCGTAGAGGGTGTTGTATCCAACGTGGTTCATTACTATATCGAGTACAATTCTTATACCGTGCTTATGGGCGGTATCTACCATAGTTTGAAATTCTTCTTCGGTACCGAAAGCCTGGTCGGTTTGAGAGAAGTCGAGAGCGTAATAGCCGTGGTATGAATAGTGAGCGAAGGAGCCCGATTTACCTGTACCCGCTATACAATAACCGTGCATCTGCTCGTAAGGAGCTGAAATCCATAGAGCGTTTACGCCTAAATCGTCGAAATAGCCTTCTTCGATTTTTTTAGTAATACCTACAAAGTCTCCGCCGTGGAACGAAGCGTCTTTTGAGCGTCCGTATGTAACCTGTCCGCTCTTGTTAAGACTTCTGTTGTAGGCGTGGTCGTTAGAGGATTTTCCGTTGTTAAATCGGTCGGTAAGTAAAAAGTAAACCGACGCGTTATCCCACGAAAAGTCCGACGCGCTTTTTAAAGTGCCGGCGGAGGTTTCGGCTTTTTCCGTATCAGCCGCCTGTACAGCGGGAGTTACGGAGAAAACAGATACCGCAAGTGCTAAAGTCAGCGCGATAGCTAGAATCTTTTTCTTCATAAAATCCATCCTTTCAAAGCTTCTAAATAAAATTTAACACTTTAATTATAACAAATATATTATCTAAAATATATCCGCATTTTCAACAAATTATTGTTTGAAATTTGTTGGTTTATTAATAGAATTTTTTGGGGATTCGTTTTTAGATTTTCACCTTTGTTTTATACATTTAAAAGATAATCGAAAAAAATTACGCGAAAATTATTTATTTGCTACGAAAAATATTGCATTAAGTGGAGCGATATTGTATAATATAATGGAGTTTATTTGTGTAAGAGGATGAAAGTTAATGGAGAAAAATAATAGGATAATAAGTAAGCTGTTTCGAAATTCCGTAATCAGCATAATCGCGGCGGCGATAGCTACAATGCTCGGAGTGGTAATCGACGGTATAGTAATCGGAAGATTTCTGGGCCCCGACAGTATGGCGGCTTACGGACTTGTTACTCCTATTATCAACCTCGCGACCGCGTTCAGCGGCATACTCGCTACAGGCGCTCAGGTAGTTTGCGCCCAGCATCTCGGCGCGGGCAGAGCTGATAAAGCGCGCCGTGTGTTTTCGATGTGTATGGTGGTTACCGCTGTTTTGGCGGCGGTTATGATGGTTGTAGTTTTCTTATTTAGAGGGAATATAGCCGTCTTGCTCGGCGCTAACGGTAAATCAGCCCACCTTTTACCACTCGTTTCCGATTATCTGCTCGGAATGTTATTCGCGTTTCCTTCTGTACTTTTGCTTTTTGAGTTCAACTCGCTTATGCGCCTCGACGGCGATCCGAACAGGGTTATTGTAGCGGTAGTCGTTATGACCTTGCTCGATGTCGCGGGCGACTTATTAAACGCTCTCATTATCCACGGCGGAATGCTCGGAATGGGGCTCGCTACTTCGATAAGCTACTTCGCGGCTCTCGTAATTATGCTTCTGCATTTTACCAAGAAGGATATTATATTTAAAATGTCGCTAAAAAACCTTAAGCTAAAAGACCTCGGTGATTTATTATCTACAGGTTCGTCCTCGGCGGCGGGTTCGGTCGCGGCTATGCTCCGTAACGGCGTTCTGAATAGGATTTTAGTCGCGACGGTTTTATCGAGTACCGCTGTAGCGGCGTTCGGAGTTTTAAATACAGTTTTTAATTTTACCTCATCCGTTATGATAGGTGTCGGACTTACTACGGCGATGATTTCGGGAATGATACTCGGTGAGGAGGATCGCTCGGGAGCTCACGCCCTCGTAAAAGTTTCGGTAAAAACAGCCCTTATTATCGGCACATTTTTAGCGGCGGTAGTATTTATTTTTGCCGACGTAATAGCGGGAGTTTTCGGTTCCGCCGACGGAGCTAAAATGGTCGAGCTCGCCGCGCGCGGACTTAGGTTCTACTCCGTTAGTATTATACTCTACGGACTTAATATCTGTTTTGTAAATTACACCCAAGGGTTAAGAAGAATGGTGCTTACCAATATCTTCTGTTTCTTGCAGGGATTCGTATATATGGTGCTTCCCGCCCTCGCTCTTGCGGGTATGCTTCAGACCGACGCGGTGTGGCTGTCGTTTATAATCGGAGAATCGTTAACGCTGATTACAATTTACATCTACGCCGCCGTAAGAAAACGCGGAATACCGTATAAGTTTTCCGATTTTCTGTTTCTTAAAGAGCCTTTCGGCGTTGGGGAAGAAAACTTGTTTGAAACCAGTGTTACTAAAGCTGATGAGATTATTCCGGTTTCGTCTAAAGTGTACGAGTTTTGCGAGGAAAAAGGAGCCGAGCCTAAAATCGCTACGCTCACCTCGTTGTTCGTCGAGGAGCTTTGTAATAATATCGTAGAGTTTGGTTTTGCCGATAAAAAACCGCACAGCATAGATATCCGAGTAATGAAGCTTAAGGACGGCTGGAAAATCCGTTTCCGCGATGACTGTAAGCTTTTTGATCCGACCGAGTGGATAAAGCTTCACCAAAGCGACGATCCCGCCTCTAATATCGGAATCCGTATGGTCTGCGGAATGGCTAAAGACGTAAACTACCTCAGCACTATGGAGCTGAATAACCTGACAATTCATTTGTAAAAAAATATAAATAAAATATAAAGGAGATAGTATTATGACTATTAAAAACGAAAAAAACGGATCTACACTTAAACTCATTGTAGAGGGCAGGGTTGATACATCTACCTCAAAGGAGTTCGAAGAAAAGGCGAAGGCGGATCTCGGCGGGGTAGAGGAGCTTGTGCTCGACTTTACCCAGCTCAATTATATCTCGTCCGCGGGACTTAGAGTTCTTCTTTCCTTACAGAAGATTATGAATAAGCAAGGTTCTATGAAAATCGTCGGCGCTAACGATATCGTTAAAGATATATTTGAAGTAACGGGCTTTTCGGAGATCCTTACTGTTGAATAATCTGGGTGAGGTAGAGTTATGACTATTATTGAAATTCTCAGAGATCATACCGAAAACAGTCCTAATGCCGCTGTTTTATTTGATGAGGCTCATTCAAAGGGTTTGACTTATGCCCAGATTGACGATATGAGCGCTAAGGTTTATTCCTATCTAAAGAGTAACGGAGTTGGTAAGGAAGATTTCGTGCTTATTAATCTTCCGCGCGGAATTATGCCCATTGTCGCAATGATCGGTGTATGGAAAGCCGGTGCCGCCTGGTCGCTTGTAGAGGATACCTACGCGCCGGAGCGTATTAAATATATCCGTGAGGACTGCGGCTGCAAGGCGGAGCTGTGCGGAGATAACTGGGAGGAAGTTATGTCCTGCGAGCCGCTCGAAGGTTTTGAGGAGGTTGACCCTCACGACGCCGCTTACGCGATCTATACCTCGGGTACTACCGGTAACCCGAAAGGTGTTTTACACGAGTTCGGTAATCTGGAGCAGTCTATTGGTTCCATCAGCCTTGACGGAAAGGATTTATTCAGCCATAAAGAAAGAGTATCTCTGCTCGCTCCGATGAATTTTGTCGCTTCTGTTATGGTTATTCTTCAGCTCCTCAATAAGCGCGGAGCGAAGATGTACGTAGTCGGTTATTCGACTATAAAGAACCCCATCGCGCTTAAAAGGCACTTCCTCGAAAAGAGGATTTCGGTTACTTTCCTTACACCGTCGTATGTTCGTATGCTCGGTAACCAGACAGGCCCGTTCTTAAAAATGCTCTTTGTCGGAAGCGAGCCCGCTAACAATATTTATAATAAGAATCTTGATTTGATTAACGTTTACGCTTCTTCCGAGAGCGGATTCGCTATCGGTATTTTTAAGATTGATAAAGCTTATGACACCTGCCCGATAGGTAAACCCGAAATCGACATCGATATTAAACTTCTTGATGAGGACGGAAATACTGTCGAGGACGGCGAAACCGGCGAACTCTGCTTTGTAAATGAATATGTTCGAGGTTATATGAACCTCCCCGAAGAAAACGAAAAAGCTTTCGCGGGCGGACTTTATCATACAGGCGACTTGGCTATGAAAAACGCCGACGGAAACTACGTTCTTCTCGGACGTTCCAACGATATGATTAAGATTAACGGTAACCGTATCGAACCCGCTGAAATTGAGGCGTCTATAAAACAGGTTCTCGGAATTGATTGGGCAGCGGCTAAGGGATTTGAGAACAATACCCAAAGCTACCTTTGCGCTTATTACACAGCCGATATTGAGGTTGACCCCGAAATGATGCGGCAGGAACTGTCGAAGCGCCTTCCGTATTATATGATACCCGCTTACTATATTAAGATTGATAAAATTCCGCTTAAACCCAACGGAAAAATGGACAGAAAGGCTCTCCCCGAGCCTGATATTAAGGACTTCCGCGTAGAGTACGAAGCTCCCGAAACCGAAACTGAGAAGAAGTTGTGCGAGGCTATGGAGAGAGTGCTTAAGCTCGATAGAGTCGGTGTGAACGACGATTTCTATGAGCTCGGCGGCGACTCGCTTACGTCAATCCAGCTTATCGTACAGAGCGGACTTACAGGACTTAACTCCGGAGAAATCTTCCGCGGAAGAAGTCCGAAGAAAATCGCCGCTCTTTATGAGGAGAATCACGCTAACGATGACGGTGAAGCTCCCGAAGTCAAGAACGAAAGAGCTCTTAAAACAGAGCATCCGCTTACAACCGAACAGCTCTATATGGTTGACTACCAGCTCTATACCCCTAAATCCACTATGTACAACCTATTCTCTATGCAGAAAGTGGATAAGGATGTGTTCGACCTCGATAAACTCGCCGACGCTATGCAGGCGGCAATTAAACACCATCCCGCGATTTTAACCCAGTTTAATTTTAATGACGACGGTGAGATTGTTCAGAAATATGTACCTGATAGCTTAAGAGATATTAAGGTTGAGAAGATAAGCGAGTTTGAGTTCGACAGTCTCAAAGATACGCTTGTACAGCCGTTTAAGGTTATCGGCGGAAGTCTTTACCGCTGTCGTGTATTCGAAACCGAGAAGAACGGTTATATCTTCTTCGATGTACACCATACCTTATTCGACGGTACATCGCTTAAACTGTTTATGGGTAATGTCGGTAAAATTTATATGGGTATGATGCCCGATCCCGACTATTACTATTTAATGCTCCAAAATCGAGAGAACGAGCAGAATACCGATTTCTACGAGGAGAGTAAAAAGTACTTCGAGGATACCTATGACGGAATAGAGTGGTCGTGTTATCCGGAAACCGATCACGAATCCCGCGAGAATGAAATGGGTGAAATTTTCGCGGAAATCGGTATCGAACAGCCTCAGATGAAGGCTATGGAAAAACAGTATCGAATCAGCCGAAACGAGTTCTTTATCTCTGTCGCGGCGCTTGCGATTTCTATTTACAACGAAAAGGATGATATTAAACTCTCGTGGATTTATAACGGACGAGAGGATATGCTCAGTATGTCGTCGGTAGGCCTTTTATTCAGGGATTTACCCATAGGCGTAAGGCTTAAGGATGAAATGACTCTAAGAGAGCTCTTCGCGGATGTTCATACTCAGGTTCAAAAAGGTATCGAACACAGCTGTTATCCGTATGTTGAAAAGGACAGCGAGGTTGTAAGCGACGATACCGCGTATCTCCTGTATCAGCAGGATATTCGTGATATGGGCGGACTTGAGGAGCTTAATGTAGAGTCGATTGATATAAGACAGAACCAGGCGGCTTCCCAGACTATTCTCGATATGGAGATTCTCGACGGAAGCGACGGACTCGTACTTATGATTGACTATGCCGCGAGCAGATACGAGGATTCGAGCATCGAGCGCTTTAAGGATATTTATGTTAATACAGCTCAGTCGCTCGTAACACATAATTCCCAGAACGATATAACTATTCGCGAGCTTCGTAAGAAACTCAGCGATAAGAAAAACTTCTTCGAAACAGTCGCTGCTATTTTCAGGAGAAAGAAATGAGTACATCAAAGGCTGATATCAAAAACAGCTATGGAGTAAATAAAGAGATACAAAGTTTCGATGAAAAAGTAGCCGTAAAGTGTTATAACGGAACTTTCGTCGGAAAAGAAAAAGGAAAAACGGTAGAATTCCGCGGAATACCTTTCGCTAAATCTCCGACGGGAAACCGTCGTTGGAAAAAGCCCGAGCCTGTAGAAGACAGCGATAAAGCTTTTGAGGCTTACTATAACGGCAGATCTCCGATTCAGGTAGAATGGAACAGCGAGAGAGCTTCCTATTATCCTCAGAGCGAGGATTGCCTTTATCTGAATATTTGGACTGACCTTACCATAAAGAATAAAACGGTAATGGTATTTTTTCACGGCGGCTCGTACGGTTGGGGCGGAACAGCGGATCCGCTTTATAACGGAGTGAATCTCGTTTCCGCTCATCCCGATATTGTGCTTGTTACGGTCGGATACAGAATAGGACTTACGGGTTTTGTTGATTTTAGCGAAGTTAAGGGCGGCGAGGATTTCCCCGACGCCCCGAACCTCGGAATATTAGATCAGATAGAAGCGCTAAGATGGGTGAAAAAGAATATCTCAGCTTTCGGCGGAAATCCCGATAACGTAACGATTTTCGGCGAATCCGCCGGAGGAGGAAGCGTATCGCTTTTACCGATTATTCCCGAGGCTAAAGGTTTGTTTAACCGGGTTATCGCCGAGAGCGGCTCAGTAGCTCTCACATATTCCAAAGAGGAATGTATGGAATATACCCGTAAGCTTTTAGCGGGAGCCAAAGCGAGTTGTATGGACGATTTAATGAAACTGTCCGACTCCGAGTTGAAGAAACTTAACGATAAGCTTGACCTCGAAAATAATTTCCCGCAGCGCGACGGTAAGCTAATCCCCATAGACGCGTATCAGCCTTATCGCGACGGATATACTAAGGATGTCGATATCCTAATCGGAACTAACTCCAATGAGCTCAACTACTGGATAGGGGAGCTCGGCGGATTTATTCCCTATCGTATAGGTATGAGCGTTAGATACGAAAATGATGTCAGCGCTCTGTCTGACGAAGCAAAAAAGCTTGTAAAAGATTTTATGCCCGAGCAAAAGGAACATAATATTTGGCGTATTACTGAGTTCTACAACGAGGTTTTATTCAGGCTTCCCGCAATTGTTCAGGCGCAGTCTCACGCCGAAAACGGCGGAAACGCTTATATGTATTACTGGAAAGAACCTTCGGCTATAAAACATTATGGAGCCTGCCACGCCGTAGAGCTTGCTTATGTTTTCGGTAATTTGGACGAAACAATTTATATTGGAAATCCTGCCGATAAACAGCTTTCCGATAAAACTATGGAGATGTGGACAACGTTTGCTAAAACAGGAAATCCATCGATAGAATCTCTCGAATGGAAAAAGTATAATCCGAGCGACAGAGCCGCGATGATTCTGGAAAAAGAACCAAAGCTTGAATACGATATCAAAAAAGATCAGCGAAGGCTTCTTATGCCGCTTTTAAGAGATACGATCAGCGCGAGTTACGCTCACGTGAGCTTTAATGTTCCGTTTGTAAAAAAAGCGCTCTTAAAAATCGCCTTAGGAGTAGGCATTATATCGGGTATCGTATGTCTTATAATAATATTATTAAACGGAGGTGCAAACTGATGAAGGAACTTACTGTTGACGCCGCTATTGAGAATATAGAAACAGTTACTAATTTTATAAACGAAGAACTGGAACAGCTAAATTGCCCGATGAAAGCTCAAATTCAGATAGACGTAGCTATCGACGAATTGTTCGGAAATATAGCCCGTTACGCCTATAACCCCGCAACCGGAAAAGCTACCGTAAGAATTGAGGTTGACAAATCGCCACTTTCAGTAGTTATTACCTTTATTGACCACGGTAAACCTTTTGATCCGCTTTCGGCGGCGACTCCTGATATTACTCTTTCCGCTGAGGAGAGAGGAATCGGAGGGCTCGGAATTTTCCTCGTTAAAAAGTCTATGGATCTGGTTGAGTATGAATTTGAGAACGGCCATAATATCCTGAAGATTAAAAAGAATCTGGAGTAATATATGGTTGATAGATTAAAAAAGTATTTTACTGTCTACGGTTCGGAAGACACTAAAAGAATTTTTAAGAAAAACGAGGTTGAGTCCAACCGCCTTGTAGCTATAGTTATGGCGGCTTGCGGAGTTATACTTATTGTCGCGTGGATTTTGAACATGTTCGGAGTTTTTACGCTTGATAAACATCGTATGAATATGCTCGCGATCCAGGGCTTGTTCGAGTTAGCTTTTCCGCTTGTTTTGTATTTTATCTTTAAAGGACAGAAAAGTTGGCTCAAGTACCTTATGGTTATATGTCTGCTGGTTGTGCTGACAAGGCTGTTCAGCGCCCTTAACCATAACGTGATTCTTATTATGACAATACCGGTTCTTTTGTCGAGCCGATATTTCTCGAGAGGCTTTACGTATATTATTTCGGCGCTTTCAATAATGTCGCTGTTAGTCGGAACTATATCGGCGGCTTACTTCGGAATAGTAGGCCTAAACTTCTTCCCTCCGCTTGCCGAAGGAACGAATGTAGTTATTCACGGTACGCTTCGTGAGAGCCTTTTAACCCTTGGCGGCGACCCTAACGAAATTTTAGTTAGGTCATTAATACACGGTTTCTTACCCAGACTTTTAGTGTTTATGATTATAACGATGATAGCCGTGCTTATTGCGCAGCACGGTTATAATATGGTTATTGAGCAGGAGCGTGTCGCTACCGCGTCCGCTAAGGTTAAGATAGAGCTCGATTCGGCTAACCGTATTCAAAACGGCGTAGTTCCTAATATATTTCCGCCGTTCCCTGAGAGAACCGAATTTGATATATACGCCGCTATGTATACCGCTAAGGAAGTCGGCGGAGATTTCTACGACTTTTTCTTTGTGGATGATGACCATCTCGCGATTGTAGTCGCGGATGTTTCCGATAAGGGAGTACCTGCCGCGCTGTTTATGATGGCGGCAAAAATTCTTATCAGCGACCGCGCTCTTATGGGCGGAACTCCGGGCGAAATACTCGGCTTCGTAAATAACCGTATTTGTAAAAATAATAAAGCAGAAATGTTCGTAACTGTATGGCTCGGAATTATCGACCTTAAAACAGGTAAGGGTATAGCCGCTAACGCCGGTCATGAGTACCCTGTATTCCGTGACAGAAACGGTGAATACGAAGTGCTGAAAGATAATCACAGCTTTATCGTCGGCGGTATGGAGAATGTACGCTATAAGGACTACGAGTTTACTCTTAAAAATGGTGACGCTCTATTCCTGTATACCGACGGTGTTCCCGAGGCTAATAACAGCGAGCATGAGCTTTTTTCAACAGAGAGAATGGTCGACGCCCTTAATAAAAATTCGTCGGCTTCTCCCGAGGAGCTTATCGGTACCGTTAAAATTGAGCTCGATAACTTTGTCCAAGGCTATGACCAAAGCGACGATATTACTATGGTAAGCTTTAGATATAACGGATATAATACAGATTAACGAAAATAGATATGGAGAATTAGATGGATACATTGTTGAAAATTATATGGTACGCATTTCTTGCGGTATTTGTACTGCAAATAGCGATTTCACATTGGAGAATTCTCGAAAAAGCCGGTGAAAAGGGATGGAAATCGCTTATACCTTTTTACAATATTTTTCTTTCTCATCATATCGTCGGAATGAAACATATCTGGTTTGCGCTGGAGATGATTATTTGGGTGTTTGAAACCTTTGTAATTACTGTGATTGATTTGCCTTTATGGTTTAAAACTGTGTTTACAATTTTTGCTACGGTATGCACTCTCGTTATGGAGGCTGTACACACGAATAAAATGGGCAATTGCTTCGGTAAGGGTACTTGGTTTAAAATCGGTATGTTTTTTATGCCGTATGTTTTTCAGATGATTATCGCGTTCGGCTCCTCTGAATATAAAAAACCGGTTGAATAATACCAAAAGCACGTGTAAAAAAACCGAGAATTTTAATACAACCGTTCTGTAGCGACAGAGCGGTTTTTGTTTTAAAAAAAAGGCAAAAAGGTTTTTATTGTCAGTTCAGAAGTATGCGCTTTCTTGTAAAAAATAAAATTGGTGAAAAAACTTGAATTTAATAGTATTTAATTATAAAATAAGTATGTTAATTATTACATTCTAAAGTTATTTATTACATATTAACTGCACAT
>JAHKZS010000091.1 GCA_020626545.1 bacterium | reverse complement strand
AGTTCTCAGTTCTCAGTAGTCAGTTATGTCATCCTGATAGTCGTTACAGATGGAAGTGTAATTCTATAACCCTATATATTAGTTTTAAAAAAAATATTTTTTTATAAAAATTTTTATAATGTATATATTTTTACTGTTTATCTGTTCAAATGTACTCTAAAGCCCGATAAACACTGAGTTTTTTGGGTTACAGATAAAATTTTTCATCTGTAATCATCTGTAACCATCTGTTAGTTTACAAGTCATACTAAACCGAAAACCGTGGAAGATGAAAGTATAATTCTATAACCTTTTATATAAGTTTAAAAAAATTAAATTTTTTTATTATAAAATTTATAATGTATATAGTTTTACTTCCAATCTTCCACAACACACCCCAAGCCCGCATTATTACCGGCTTTTTTGCGTGGAAGATGAATTATTTTATCTTCCACCATCTTCCACAACCTTAACTAAGGCTGCTGCAGTTTAGCGGAAAACTCCCTCTACTAATAGCGCAAAACAGGGAATAATTGCATACTTTTACGCAATTTTTATTTTATTTTTTTAGGGCAAAGGAGGGCAGTTCTCAGTAGTGCCGACAAACAACAATTGCGAATTACCTTGTAACCTGTAACCTAACATCTAAACCTGTTGACATTATCGAACATATGTGTTATTATAAACGTATGTTCGAGGTGTTTATTTTTTATGAAAAAAGAAAGAATATATATATCTATAGATTTAAAATCGTTTTACGCGTCGGTGGAATGCGTCGAGCGCGGTATTGACCCGCTGGACGCTTATCTCGTTGTAGCC
This sequence comes from bacterium, assembly GCA_020626545.1. GTDB lineage: Bacteria > Bacillota > Clostridia > Oscillospirales > Acutalibacteraceae > Ruminococcoides. The sequence goes on along the minus strand of JAHKZS010000091.1, from coordinate 1,438 downwards.
GATTTATCGAGAACCGAAAAAACAATCTGTCTCGCGGTATCGCCCGCGCTAAAAAAATACGGCGTTTCGGGACGGGCGAGGCTTTTCGAGGTTGTGGAAAAAGTCCGCGAGATAAACGGCGTAAGGCTCTCCCGCGCGCCGAGGGGCAAGTTTACGGACAAGGGATATTTTTTGAGCGAAACCGAGAAAAATCCCTCGCTGGAGGTGGATTATATCGTCGCTGTGCCGAGGATGTCGCTTTATATGAAAACCAGCGCCGAGATATTTAAAATCTATCTAAAATACGTATCCGCCGAGGATATCCACGTCTATTCGGTGGACGAAGTTTTTATGGATGTGACGGATTATCTTTACGCTTATGACTTGACCGCAAGGCAACTTGCTGATAAAATAATAAAGGATATTTTAAATACAACAGGCATAACCGCTACCGCCGGTATCGGCACTAACCTGTATCTGTGCAAGGTCGCGATGGATATAGTCGCAAAGCATTTACCCGCCGAAAACGGCGAGTCGAGAATCGCCGAGCTGGACGAAATCAGCTACCGCAGGCTTCTTTGGGAACATAAACCGATAACGGATTTTTGGCGTATAGGAAGGGGCTACAGCCGTACTCTGGCACGCTTCGGGATGTTCACTATGGGCGATGTGGCTATGTGTTCGCTTGTGAGCGAGGAGCTTTTGTATCAGCTTTTCGGGGTAAACGCCGAGCTTTTAATAGATCACGCGTGGGGGTATGAATCCTGCTCGATAGACGATATTAAGAGCTATAAGCCGAGGGCTAAATCGCTCAGCTCCGGGCAGGTTCTCAAGGAGCCGTACACGTTTAACAAGGCGAAGCTTATAGTCCGCGAGATGACGGAGCTTTTAGTCCTCGATTTAGTGGATCAGGGCTTACTTACCGACCAGATAGTTCTGACTATAGGGTACGATATTTCTAATCTTACCGCCGAAAACTCAAACTACAAGGGCGAGATTAAGGTAGATTTCTACGGACGAAAAGCCCCGAAGCAAGCTCACGGAAGCGAAAATCTCGGACGGTTCACCTCCTCGACTAAGCTTATAGTCGATGCGGCGATGAAGCTTTTCGACAGAATCGCCGACGAGGATTTACTCGTCAGACGGATGTACGTAGTCGCTAACCATACCGTCGAGGAAGCGGTCTACAAACGCTCGGATCACTCGGAACAGCTCGACCTGTTTACCGATTATGAAGCGTATAACGCGCGAAAAGAAAAAGAGGAACAGTTCCTTAAACGCGAGCGCAGTATTCAGGAAACAGCCATACAGCTTCACAAACGCTTCGGAAAGAACTCGCTTCTAAAGGGAATAAATCTTAAAGAAGGCGCGACCTCAATCGAGCGCAACGAACAAATCGGCGGTCACCGAGCGTAGCCTAAAGGGAATGGAGTATATATATGAAAAAAGGAATAGCGTT
>JAHKZS010000090.1 GCA_020626545.1 bacterium | reverse complement strand
TGTACCGATACCATATCGCCCTCGCCTATTTCCATTTTATCAAAATACTGCTCAGGCTCAAAAGCCATAATATGAATATCTCTTTTAATATTCTTCATCGGCTTTTTAAAAGACTTAATCATATTTGTATCAAACGTAATATTTGGTACAAATTTATTGTCCATAAAATCTATGTGCAAATACTCAACCCCGAGATTATCGAGCTTTTTTATCTCGTCGAATAAATTGAGTAAATCAGCGCACATTACGGACGGAGATAACATACCTCTCATATTGACCTCTTAATCCATTGTAATCATTACCTTGCTGTAGAACTCGGTATGATCCTTCATAATTTCAAGTCCCTTTTCCATTTCGGCAAGGGAGAATTTCTGAGTAATAAGGGGCTTAACCTTGATAGCGCCCGAGGACATAGCTTCTACTACAATACTCCAGTCGCTCTGAGGAGTATTATTATAAGCGGAATTCCATGTTCCGAAAATCTGAAGCTGTTTTCTCAGAATCTGCCAATATGTGTTCTGCGGGAATGTAAAATCACCGTGCGGGTTACCTACATATATAACCTTACCGCCCGAAGCCACGCTGTCAAGACAGTTACCTGCCGTTACGTCAACGCCTACAGCCTCGATAGCGATATCAGCTCCGTTACCGTTTGTTTTCTCCATTACCCATTCAATCGGATCGCCGTGAGAAGCGTTGAAATAATCATAGAAGCCCAGGCTCTCGATAAACTCATAGTTGTTTAAATCTGTTCCTACTAAAAGAACCTTATTCGCTCCCCAAGCCTTTGCCCACTGAGCGATTAACATTCCGATTGTACCGGGGCCGTAGATTACTACAGTATCACCAATCTGGATACCCGCTCTTCTTAACGCGTGCAGCGCTACAGCGGTAGGCTCTGCCATAGCCGCTTCCTCAAAAGAAACATTATCGGCGATAGGAACGAGATTCCATACGGGAACTCTTACATATTCGGCAAAAGCTCCGTCTGAACGGGAACCTAAATAATCATAGCTCTTACAGGTTTCAAATACGCCCTTGTTACAGCTTGTACACTTTCTGCAGGGAATAAGCGGAAATACTGCCGCGCGAGTTCCTATAAGATGCTCATTTTCTTTAGCAGCCGCGGCAACAACCTCACCGGCGAATTCGTGGCCGGGGATTGTCGGGAAATGATATGTACCGTTAACAAATATTCTCGGAATATCAGAACCGCAGATACCGCAAGCCTTAACCTTCATAAGAACCTCATCGGGATTTAACTTCGGAATAGGATAATCTTCATATCTTAAATCTCCGACGCCGTGTAAAACACGAGCTTTCATTGTATCCATAGTAACCTCCTTTTAACCTTTTACTATAGTTTCAAAAGTTTCTAAATCTTCTATTGTAGTAATCTTGAAATTACGTTCGCTTCCTTCAACAAGACGGACCTTCATACCGTGTCGGTAAGCGATTTCACTACTTCCCGCTGTAGCGGCGATTTCATCATCTGAAACTGAATTATGAATATCAAGATATTTTCTGAAATCAAAGCTTTCGGGAGCCTGTCCCGCGAAAAGCTCGGAACGCTTGAGCAAATGGTCGATAGACTTTCCGTCCTTGCTCTGATAGATTGTGTCCTTAACGGAGATAACGGGCATAGCGCCGTCGTCTTCTATCGCTCCGATAATACAATCCTTGATTATCTTATCGGAAACCAGCGGACGAGCCGCGTCGTGAACGATAACAACATCCGTATCCTCGGCGTTAGCCTCAGTACATTTAAGTCCGTTATAGATAGAATGCTGTCTTGTCCTTCCCGCGGGAGCGTAACCGCACACTTTACTTATGTTGTATTTTTCAACATTTTCCATAACGTAGTCTTTCCATTCATCGCTCACTACTATGACGATTTTATCGATATCGCTGTGATTCTCAAAAATCTCAAGGCAATAAACAATAATAGGTTTTTCATTTACGACAAGATACTGTTTAGGACGGTCGACACCCATTCTCGAACCAACTCCGCCCGCAAGAATAATAGCTGTATTCATAAAACACCTCCATGGCTTATGCATTCATATTATTTTATCATATTAAGAGCGTAAAGTCAATTTAAAGACAATTACTCAATATAAAATTTTACTATATATATAATGATGTTTTTAGTATAATCATATAAATATAAACTGTCAATTGTTGTAAAAAGAATGTAACCATTTATCAGTTTTAATACACTTGATTTAGCCCTTTCTTTATGGTAAAATTCTATTGCATACGGAGTGATTA
>JAHKZS010000089.1 GCA_020626545.1 bacterium | reverse complement strand
TTCCCTTATCGTCGGTAAGGATTGTATATCCGCCTGATTTAAGCTCCTTAGACGCTTCGTCGGAGGTCTCGCCCATTCCGACCTTTACCTCGCTTATATACTTTTTACCGCCGGCCGCTGAAGCAACTAACTGAGCGGGAGCGCCTACCAGCATCGTCATACAGAGTATTACCGAGGTAAGCGCCATAAGTATTTTTTTCATAATCGTTCTCCTTATATTAAAACCGGTTTACGCGGTTTCTTTTTTCTTCTTTTTACCTATGTATCTTGTGATAAGGAATGTAACGACGCATCCTACGAGTAATCCCGCGACCGCGCCGATAGCGAGCGATCCGCCCGAAAAGAGCGAGCCGGCGGCTGTCTGTTCCTTAACGGAAACCGTATCGGTCTTGAAGTAGACATATGTACCGTCGTAGGGGTCTTTGTAGCAGAAAGGCTTATGTGTAAGGTTAAACGCCGAGCCGCTACCGAACATATGGATACCTATATCATAGCCCTCGGGGGCGCCCTTACCCGTTTTAAACTTTAACGAATCAGCTAAAATCGGCGTGCCGTTCTCGTATTTTACGCTGTAGAGAGCGAGCCACTCCTGACCTACGTCGCCGTTTAAATCGTTTCTGTCACCGAGAATCTTGTAGTTTTCTTTCTCGACGTCGCTATTTCCCTCAGTTCTGTTACAGGTAACTACCTTATAGTAAGCGCTCTGGTTTCTTATCATAGTCTCTTTGCCCTTTTTATTTTTAGCGGTAATATCGGTTCTTTCTACAATATACTTCGGAACAGGGGCAAATTTTATCCTGTAGAAATCTATCATTTCTTTAATTGTGGTGTAGATTGAATATCCCGCGAGAATCGCCATAACTACCGTAAAGCCCGCGGTGAGATACTTACAGATAGTCGACTTGAGGGACGCTTTTTTTATAGCTTCGTTAAATGAATCTTTTTGCTTGATTAATTCTTGTTCGGAGCCAACTCCGCTTTCATTCATAAATTTTTTAGTAGCATCTTCGGCATCTTTAAGATTTTTAGTCAGCTCAGCCTGGTATTCCACATTTATTGTTTTATCTTGAATAAATTTACCATCTACAAATCGAATTTTGAGGGTGTTGTAATTATCCAGCGCGTCCCGTGCGCCCCATTGCGCGCTTTGCAGTTTACTTAACTGGCTTAAGCGATCTTTTAACTGGCTTAAGCGATCTTTTGTGAGATCAAGAGCTTGCTGCGCTTTACTCAAATCAGACGATGCTTTAGCCCATCCAATCGCCGAACCTAAAACCGCGGCTCCCGTCACAGCCGTACAAGACCAAAGCGCTATACCCAAGCCGCTTAGCTCAAAGGTAGGCTCCGTCTCCTGAGCGCTCGCCTGAGCGCGTAAGGCGTCATCTGTAAGAGCTACGCCGCCTCTGTCGTAGATTTCACGGTTTACATCCTGATAAATTGAAGCGGAAATTTTATCAGACTTCACTTCTTTAAAGCCGTTCTCGTCAGTAATCGCCATAAGAATCATATCCTTGATGGAGAGGAAGTCGAGGCCCGCTATCTGTCCCGCTGTAAGAGCTTTTACGATAGGATAGAGCTCGCGGATAGTGTCCTCGTCCTCAAACTCGGATTTATCCTTCTCGAAGAAATCGAGCAGAGTTCCGTCGCCGTATTCGACAGCGTCAAGGTAATCGTGTACTACGATATCCTCGGCAGCCATACTGCCTTTTACCATATTAGCTTCTGCTTTATACGCGTCTTCAACGACTTCTTGGACTTCTTCAGCGGACGAGTTGTTGTTAAGGCTGCCCGCATCCTTTACGTCGTCTTTACTATCCTCTATAACCTCGTCCGCCTTATCAACCGCTTCGTCATAGTTAGCGAGAACGTCGGTAAAGGCGTTCCACTTATCGAGAATTCTTTTAGCGTCGTCGTTATACTTTTTATCGAGCGCCGAGTTGATTTCGGAAGGAGTGAAATCGGGATGTTCCTCTTTTATCTTTTCCTCCATAGCTTCGAGGTCGGTTTGAACGAATCTTTCGAGCCATGTAGTCTTTTTAGAGTCGGACGCTTTCGTAATCAATGTTTCTAAAACCTGTACCGCTTCGCCGTTACCCTGCATTAAAAGGGTAACGATATCGCAGTGGTTATTCTTTTCGGAATCCGAGAGAGCGTTGTAAGCGGCATCGCCCATCTCAAACTTAGTCTTATTAACAAGAAGGTCGCCTAACGGCTTGCCTTTTGTATCGTCATCGGTGAACTTATTGAGCAGGGTTCTGTAGTAATCGGCTCTCTTATAGTTAAGAGAGTCCTTGGGTTTGTTAAGATTCTCGCGGTACTCGGCAAGAGTAGCGATAAATCTCTGTACGAAAGGCTTAATCTCGGTGTTCATATGGTCGTCCATAAGCTTTTCGTATTCCTGGTAGCTGTAACCGCCGTTCATATGCATTACGGCTAAGTCTGTTACAGCGTCATTTACGTCATCGGTGGTCTTATAACCGAGATAAACTATCTTCTGGTTCGGGCCCTTTTTCATAGCGCTGGAGGTTCCCGCGTCTTTGTTAAGGTCGGCGTAATTTCCCTTATCGTCGGTAAGGATTG
>JAHKZS010000088.1 GCA_020626545.1 bacterium | reverse complement strand
GCTTACGCTTTAGAGAGAGCTAAGAATAATAATATTGATACCGAAGTTATCAGACGTAAAGATTACTCCGAATTTAACGAGTACGATAAAGCTTTAACCGATCTGCTCATAAGTAAGAACGCCGATTTGGTTGTATTGGCGGGATTTATGACAATTCTCGGTAAAGAAGTTATCAGAGCTTTTGAGAACAGAATTATAAATATTCACCCCGCGTTAATTCCAAGTTTTTGCGGCGAGGGTTACTACGGACTGAGAGTTCACGAAAAAGCCTTAGAGAAAGGCGTTAAGCTAACGGGAGCAACCGCTCACTTTGTAAATGAAGTTTGCGACGGCGGACCGATTATAATTCAAAAAGCCGTAGAAGTAAAAAACGGAGATACTCCCGAAATTCTACAGAGGAGAGTAATGGAAGAAGCGGAATGGAAAATACTGCCCGAAGCGGTATCGCTGTTCTGTGACGATAAAATTAAAGTAGTAAACAATAAAACTGTTATTGAATAAAGGAGGACATTATGAAGCCTGTAAATCTTGAAAAAGAAATTTCAAAAACATCTTACCCCGGCAGAGGTATTGTGCTCGGCAGAACAGCCGACGGCAACAACGCTGTAATCGCTTATTTTATTATGGGTAGAAGTGAAAACAGCCGTAACCGAGTATTTGTAGAAGACGGCGACGGTATTCGTACAAAAGCGTATGACGAAAGTAAGCTTGAGGATCCGAGTCTTATTATCTACGCTCCTGTACGTACATTTGCCGAGAGTACTATAGTTACAAACGGCGACCAGACTGATACTATCGTTAGCCTTATGTCTTGCGGAAAAACTTTTGAACAGTCGCTAAGCGGTCGTGAGTTTGAACCTGACGCTCCTAACTACACACCTCGTATTAGCGGTATTGTTAATTGCCGTACCGAAGCTGACGCCAGAGGAGAGAAATTATCTTACTCGATGTCTATCTTAAAGAGCGCCAACGGTAATCCTAAATGTTGCCAGAGATTTACTTTCGATTACGATCATCCCATTAAAGGCGAGGGCCACTTTATCCATACATATATGGGTGATGGTAATCCGCTTCCGAGTTTTGAAGGAGAGCCTACTTTAGTAGAAATCGGCAACGACGATATTGATACTTTCGCTGAGAAAGTTTGGAACGCTCTCGACAGCGATAACAAGGTTAGTTTATTTGTAAGATATATTGACATAGCTACTAATAAGGCTGAGTCAAGAATTATCAATAAGAATAAATAATTACGGTATTGGAGGAGTTTGTGTGAAGGTTCACACTAATTCAAATTAGTATTGCCCGCTCAGTTGCGCACTGTGTGCAAACGAGCTGAGGTTTTATCCAAAACTTGTTTTGGAAAATAAAACCCATGCAGAGCTGATGGCTTAAATACTATTTACGCCTTATCCACCTACAGTAAGAGCGTAAGTAAGATAAATAATGTAGGTAGAAAGGCTATGGCATTTATAATGAACGAATTAGAACTTAAGTACGGTTGTAACCCTAATCAGAAACCGTCAAGAATTTTTATGAATAACGGTAAGGAATTACCTGTTGAGGTTTTAAACGGTAAACCGGGATACATTAACTTCCTCGACGCGTTTAACTCATGGCAGCTTGTAAGAGAGCTAAAAGCTGCTACAGGACTTCCCGCGGCGGCTTCTTTTAAACATGTAAGTCCGGCGGGCGCCGCGGTAGCAAGCGAGCTTTCAGATACTTTAAAGAAAATCTACTTTGTAGATGATTTAGAGTTATCTCCGATTGCGAGCGCTTACGCAAAGGCTAGAGGCGCTGACAGAATGTCGTCCTACGGCGATTGGGTAGCGCTTTCCGATACTTGTGATGTTCAGACAGCTAAACTTTTACAGCGTGAGGTTTCCGACGGCATTATCGCTCCCGACTATACTCCTGAAGCTTTAGAGGTTCTTAAAACTAAGCGTAAGGGTAATTATAATGTTGTTAAAATTGATCCTGATTATATTCCCGAGCCGATTGAACACAAAGATGTATTCGGTATTACATTTGAGCAGGGCAGAAACGAGCTTAAAATCGACGAGGAAATGATTACTAAGAATATTCCTACCGCTAATAAGGAGTTTTCCGAGGACGCTAAGCGTGACCTTATTATCGCTCTTATTACTTTAAAATACACTCAGTCTAACTCTGTATGTTACGCGAAGGGCGGACAGGCTATCGGAGTCGGCGCAGGTCAGCAGTCCAGAGTTCATTGTACAAGACTTGCCGGTAATAAGGCTGATATTTGGTGGCTTCGTCAGCATCCCAAGGTTTTAGGTTTACAGTTTGTAGACGATATTCGCCGCCCCGATAGAGATAATACAATCGACGTATATATTTCCGATGAGTACGAGGATGTTCTTCGCGACGGTACTTGGCAGAATCTCTTTAAGGTTAAACCCGATCCGCTTACTGCTGATGAAAAGAAGGAATGGATTGCTAAGAACTCAGGCGTCGCATTAGGTTCGGACGCGTTCTTCCCGTTCGGAGATAATATCGAAAGAGCTAAGAAATCAGGCGTTGAGTTTGTCGCTCAGCCGGGCGGTTCAATTCGTGACGATAATGTTATCGAAACTTGTGATAAGTATAATATGACAATGTGCTTCACAGGAATTCGTTTATTCCATCACTAATCGAAAGGAATACATCTATGAAGATTTTAATGGTAGGTTCAGGCGGTCGTGAGCACGCTTTGATTAAAAAGCTCGCTGAGTCGCCTAAGTGTGATAAGATATACTGTGCCCCGGGAAACGGCGGTATCGCGAGTGACGCTGAGTGCGTTAATATCGGCGCTATGGATATCGACAATATGGTTAAATTCGCTAAGGATAACGCTATTGACTTAGTATTTGTCGCTCCGGATGATCCGCTTGCCGCGGGTATGGTTGACGCTATGGAAAAAGCCGGTATTAGAGCTTTCGGTCCTAACGCTGACGCGGCTATTATCGAGGCTTCTAAGGTTTTCTCTAAAAATCTTATGAAAAAATACGGTATTCCAACTGCTAAGTACGAAGTTTTCAGCGATCCGAATAAAGCGATTGAGTATATCGAATCCGAAAATACTACACCTGTAGTTGTAAAAGCGGATGGCTTAGCTTTAGGTAAGGGCGTTATTATCGCTCAGACAATCGATGAAGCTAAGGATGCCGTTAAATCCATTATGGAGGACAAAAAGTTCGGCGATTCAGGTAATAAGATCGTTATTGAGGAGTTTTTAACAGGCCCCGAGGTAAGCGTTTTAGCGTTTACCGACGGTAAAGTTGTTAAGCCTATGGTAAGCTCTAAGGACCATAAACGTGCCTATGATAACGACGAGGGCCTTAATACTGGCGGTATGGGTACTGTAAGCCCTAATCCTTATTACACTGACGAAATCGCTCAGGAATGTTACGATACTATCTTTGTGCCGACTATTGAGGCTATGTCTAAAGAGGGCAGAGCGTTTAAGGGATGTCTGTATTTCGGATTAATGATAACTCCTAACGGCCCGAAGGTAATAGAGTATAACGCTCGTTTCGGTGATCCTGAGGCACAGGTAGTGCTTCCGAGACTTAAAACCGATTTAGTTGATATTTGTGAAGCTATTATCGACGAAAAGCTTTCGGATATTGATATAGAATGGTACGACGGCGCGACTGCTTGCGTTGTAATGGCGAGCGGCGGATATCCGCTTTCGTATAAAAAAGGTATTGAGATTAAAGGTCTTGATGAAAACGGCGGGGTAGACGGCGCTATCGTTTATCATGCCGGCACAAAGCTTGATAACGGCAAACTTCTTACGAACGGCGGTCGAGTTCTCGGCGTAACTGCTAAAGCTGATACTCTCGACGAGGCGCTTGATAAGGCGTATAATGCTGTTGAAAAGATTAATTTTGAAGGCGCGCATTATCGTACCGACATTGGCAGAACTAAATAATTTAATATGAGTAAAGGCGGTTCAAATGAACCGCCTTTTTCTATTCGATATTTGTAACTTTATAACCCGCGTTTTTTATTGTTTCTTTAATAAGCTTATCGTCTAAAGTGTTATCAACCTTAGCGTTGTTATCGTTTAGTGAAACTGTTACAGGTTTATCACTTATACTTTCAAGCGCTTTTTGAACTCTCGCTACACAATGCTCGCACATCATACCTTCTATATGAACTGTTTTTGAATCTAAATCATCTGTATCAGGTATAATAGTTTCATAATTTATATGTTCGCTATCACCGCGTTTAATATGTTTAGGTTTAAAACCTCTTAATCTCAGAGCGTTTGTAACGACGCATATTGAACTTAGGCTCATAGCTATTGTGCCGAACATCGGCTCTAGCTGCCAACCTAAAAGGTTATAAAATGCTCCCGCGGCGAGCGGAATACAGATTATATTGTAAATAAAAGCCCAGAATAAGTTTTCTTTAATGTTTCGAATTACAGCCCGGCTGAGTTCAATCAGCGTTACAACATCAAGTAAATCGCTTTTCATAAGAACTATATCCGCTGAGTCAATCGCTATATCCGTACCCGCGCCTATTGCTATTCCGACATCGGCTGTAACAAGAGCGGGGGAGTCGTTTATACCGTCGCCGACCATAGCGGCAATACCCTCTTTTTTGTACTTGCGTATAATCTGTTCCTTTTGTTGAGGAAGTACCTGAGCGTAGGCGGTTTTGATTCCTGCTTTCTGCTGTATTGAATTAGCCGTTTGTTTATTATCGCCCGTTAGCATAATTGAGTTGACGTCTAAAGCTTTTAATTCTTCGATAGCCTCTTTGCTCGTTTC
>JAHKZS010000087.1 GCA_020626545.1 bacterium | reverse complement strand
GGCAGGCGCCTGCGACCGCCGCGCTGAAGGCGGTGATGCCCAAGCGGTAAAGCGCGCTGGAAATCAGCATGAAGGACACCGCCACAAAGAAGGTGATGGAGCCGTCGAGTCCGTCCACACCGTCGGTCAGGTTGACCGCATTGACAATGCCGACAATCACAACGGCGGACAGAATGTAGTAGAAGAAGCCGAGGTCAACCTCACCGGCAAAGGGGCATCGAGGTTATCATATTCTCGACAGGAAACGGCAGTATTAATATAATAAGTCCCTCGACCGCTACCGAGAACGACAGCAGAGTAAATCCGATCGCTCCCGCGAAGGTCGAGATAAAAATTCCTATCGGTATTCCGAACACGCAGATTATGTTTACTATCGAAAACAGCTTCGAGAACTTTTCCTGCAGCTGATAGAAGTCAAGGGCTTTTCTGTGGCAGTTTTCGTCGCAGTATTGCTCCATATACGAGATTTCTTTTCCGCAGTAATCACATTTTTTCATTTATCTCAATCCTTTTATTTTTCTTAATTAGAATTATAGTTGCGAATATTATAAGTAAAATCGAAATCCACTGGCTCGTGGATATTCCGAAAAATATTCCCCTGTATGTGTCGGCTCTTAAAAACTCGATAAAGAACCTCGCTACAGAATAACTCAGCAGATATACGTAAATCAGTCTGCCTTTTAAAATTCCTTTACGGAATAATACAAGTATAACAGCAAATATTACGAGATTTACTCCGCTCTCTAAAAGCTGAACAGGGAAGCGGTTTACAAAGTTACAGCTCGGCGTCAGCGAGTGAGTCGCGGTAAATCCGAAATCGCTCTCTATTCCGTAGCAGCATCCGCTGAAAAAACAGCCCAACCGTCCGAAACAGTGGAAAAGCGGTATTCCCGCGGCAAAGCAGTCGCTGAAATTCCCGACGTCGATTTTTCGTAATTTACAGTACATTACTCCGAATAAAAGCCCGAGAATAAGTCCGCCGTAAAATACCATTCCGCCCATATAGGTGTAGATTATTTCCCACAGGCGCGAGATGTCCTGACGCTTCGAGAAAAATTCCATTAAAGAATTAAAAATCGCGTCGGCGTAGGTGATACCGTATAAAATATGCGCGCCGATAAAAGCTCCGACAAGCGCGAAAATCTCGCCGAAAAGTATATCCTCAAAAAGTATTTTGTATTTTCTTCCGAGAATGTACGCGGCAGCGCACATAAGGATTAAGCCTATCGAGGTACATATTCCGTATGTACTCAGGCTCAACCCGAATAAATGTATTTCAGGTAACATAACAACACCGTGTCTATTTTAGCAGAAATATAAGGTTATTTCAAGTATGTGTATTGGGTGTAGGATTTAGGGTGTAGGATGACAGCGCTGACTACTGAATACTGAGAACGGAGGACTGCTAATCGTTCGTGATAATATACAATTTCACGCCCTTGATTTTGTGCAATCCTACAAAGATAAAAAACTTTCGAAAATTTTGAAACTTTTTTCCGATTTTTCGACACTACTATAGTAAGATAGAATTTATAAAAGGGGTGTTCCTATGAAAAAACTAATTTCAATTACGCTGATACTCGCGCTGTTTATCTCGATATTTACCCTGAGCGCTGAGGCAAAAAAATCTCAAACGGTTAAAACCTACACCAGCGGAGATTATAAGTATCAGATTCAGAAAAACGGCAAGCTTAAAATAACCGAGTATATCGGAAACTCGGACGATGTAACCGTACCCGCCGAGCTCGACGAAAAAAAGGTCGAGACTATCGGTAAAGCAGCGTTCGTCGGACGGTTTATTAAAACGCTGAAAGTGTCGAGCGGAATTTCCATAATCGAGAGCGACGCGTTTTCATATTGCGATAATCTTAAAAGCGCCGAGCTCCCTTCGTCCGTAAAAACGCTCGGAAGCTACGCCTTTTATAACTGCGTTCAATTAACCTCCGTTAAGCTGTCGAGCGGACTAAAAGAGATAGGCGCGGGAGCGTTCTACTACTGTACTAAGCTTCCCAAGCTTACGATTCCCAACGGGGTTAAATTTATAAAGGCTTACACGTTCGCTTATTGTAAAAGTCTGAAAGCTCTCAAGCTTCCTGACAGCGTCAAAAATTGTTACCTCGAGTGCTTTGACTATTCGGCTTTACGCTCTATATCGTTTGGAAGCGGACTTAAAGGCTTGAGTTCTTATATTTTTACCGAGTGTCCGAAGCTCGAAAAAATATCCGTCAGCAAGACTAATAAATATTTTTCGAGTAAAAACGGCGTGCTTTACGATAAGAAAAAAACTGTCCTCAGAGCCTATCCTATGAATAGGAGCAAAAGGCGCTTTACGTTCCCGAGCAGTGTAAAAGAGGTATACTATTTCGCTTTCTACGGTAACAATAATCTTAATTCGGTCAAGTTTAATAAGAAGCTCGAAAAAATAAGAAGCTCCGCTTTTTCGGCATGTAAAAAATTAACCTCGGTTACATTAAATAAACATCTCAAATTTGTCGGCGCTGTCGCTTTTGATTCTTGTAAAAGCCTGAAAAAACTGCACATAAAGAAGAATAAGAATCTAAAGATATGTTGTGAAGCGTTTGGGTATTGTAAAAATCTAAATAAAGTCACCATAGATTATATAGGTAAAAAATGGGAAGGCGCGATTTTTTATTACTGCAAAAATCTTAAAACGGTAATTCTTAAAGACGGCGTTAAACGTATTCCCTACGAAATGTTTGACAATTGTCCTAAGCTTAAAAAGATAAAAATCCCGAGCTCGGTAAAGGAGATAGATGACGACGCGTTCGGGTTTACGGACAAAGGGTCTGTAAAGAATTTTACAATAATAGGATACCGCGGTACTGCCGCCGAAAAGTACGCGCGTGAAAATAAATTCATATTTAAAGCGGTTTAAGGAGGTGTCGATATGAAAAAACTAATTTCATTTTTACTAGCGGCTGTTACCTTAGTTACCGTGTTTACGGTATCTTCGGGTGCTTATGTGTATAGAATTTACCGCCACGGAAACTATAGCTACACCTTTAAGGGAAAAGATATCCAAATTGTCGGCTACTTCGGTAAAGAGTCTACGGTAAAAATCCCTTCTACTTTACTCGGCAGAAAGGTTGTCGCTCTCTCGGACGACAGGCCCGATAAACGCGGAAGCTGGGAGGACTTTAACGATATTGTAGATTGGAACGGTAATTTTGAGTTTGGATTTTGGCTTAATAAATATGTTGAAACTATTATAGTTCCGAATTCCGTTAAATATATAAGTTCGAGTTTTTTCGCTGAGTGCGGTAAGCTTAAAAGCGTTAAACTGCCGAGCGGCCTAAAGACTGTTTCCTACGGACTTTTTAGAAATTGCAAAAAACTAAAGAACGTTTCTATCCCCGAAACCGTTACAAAAATCGAGGAAGAAGCGTTTATGAACTGCGGAATAAAAACCTTCTATATTGGAAGTAATGTTAAAAAAATCAAGCCTGACGCTTTTATAAATTCCAAGATAACCAAGTTCAAGGTAGATAAAGCTAATAAATATTTTAGCTCCGCAAAGGGAGTTCTCTATAACAAGAAAAAGACAAAGCTTTATTATTATCCGTCCGCTCGAAAACAGAAAAACTATAGAGTGCGTAAAACCGTTAAAAGAATAGAGGAATCAGCTTTTTATAATCATAAATACCTAAAAAAGATTACGCTCGATAAAAAGCTGAAGTATATCGGTAAATACGCGTTTTATAAATGCAAAAAGCTCGAAACGGTTAATTTTAACCGCAGTCTTAAAACTATAGATAAACACGCTTTCGAGTCCTGTTATAAGCTTGTTAAGGTGAATCTGAAGAATAAGGTTACCGAAATTCGCGCCGAAGCGTTTTCCGATTGTCACAAACTAAAACAAGTGAGCTTGTCCGAAAACTTAAAGTATATCGGTAAAGAATCGTTTGCGCATTGCCCGAAGCTTTCGTCGGTCGATTTAAAGTCAAAGAAAAAACTCACCGTCGATAAATACGCTTTCTACGAATGTGAAAGTTTAAAGCGGGTTGATGTTCCCGAAAATACCGTTAAAATCGAGAAAAAGGCTTTCGGTATTGTCGAGGAATACGATAAAGCGATGTACGACTGGGAAGATGTAGTGCTTAGGGGCTTTATACTCGGCGTAAAATATAATTCCCCCGCCTACCGTTACGCCCGAAAGTATAAGATGTATTATGTGTATATTTAGCGCAAAGGGCAAAGGGCTCAGGATGACAGATACCGACTACTTATTTAGGCAAAACTCTTGACTTTAGCATAGTGCTGTGATAAACTTATAAAGCTGATTATTTAAAACTAAAATGAGGTGTAAAAAATGAAAAAAATAATTGCTTTAATGTTATCTCTTATCACAGTAATCGCTCTTTTCGCCGGCTGCGGCGGAGAGAAGAAGGATTGGGATTATATCGCTGACAAGGGCAAGATGGTTATCGGTATTACATATTTCGAGCCGATGAACTATAAGAAAGACGGTAAGCTCGTAGGCTTCGAGACTGAGTTCGCCGAGGCTGTATGCGATGAGCTCGATGTAAAGGCTGACTTCCAGGAAATCGAATGGGATTCCAAAGAGGTTGAGCTTAACTCCAAGTCCATCGACTGTATCTGGAACGGCTTAACTATTACCGACGAGCGTAAAGAGAATATGGATATCTCTACTCCTTATATGGAGAACAAGCAGGTTATGGTTGTTAAAAAGTCTAACGCCAAGAAGTTCGCTAAATCCGTTAAGGGCGCTAAGGTTGTAGCCGAGGCAGGCTCCGCCGGTGAAGAAGTTGCCAAGGGCGACAAGTTCTTCAAGGGCTCTAATTACGTAGCCGCCGACTCACAGGCTAAGGCTCTTATGGAGGTTAAGAGCGGTACTTCCGATATCGCCGTAATCGACTACGTTATGTCTATCGGTACATTAAAGTCAGGCTCCGACTACGCTGATTTAGCTGTTGTCGAGGGTAAGGACTTCGCACCCGAGCAGTACGGTATCGCTTTCCGCAAGGACAGCCCCGAAACTCTCAAAAAGGTTAACGCCGCTATCCAGAAGCTCGCCGACGACGGTAAGCTCGACGAAATCGCGGAAAAATACAACCTCAAAGATTTAATTTTAGTAAAGGGTAAATAATGGAACAGTTTTTTAATGTCACGGGTAATCTTTTAGAAGGTTTCGGACAGAACTGTATTATTTTCGCGGTCACCTTGGTGGCCGCGATTCCGCTAGGTCTTATAGTTTCGTTCGGCTCGCGTTCTAAATGTTTACCGATTAAAAGTATCACAAGAACTATAGTATGGATTATAAGAGGTACGCCCCTTATGCTCCAGCTTTTTGTTGTGTTTTATATTCCGTCGCTTGTGTGGGGAATATCCTTCGACCGTATGACAGCGGCGCTTATCGCGTTCGTTATAAACTACGCGGCTTATTTCTCGGAAATCTTCCGCGGCGGTATCGAAGCTATCCCCAAGGAACAGTACGAGGCGGGACAGGTTCTCGGTATGAAGAAAAGCCAGATTTTCTTTAAAATCGTACTTCTACAGGTTGTAAAACGCATCACCGCGCCGATGAGTAACGAGATTATCACTCTCGTTAAAGATACCTCGCTCGCGCGTGTTATTATGGTACCCGAAATCTTAAAGGGCGCCGAAAGATTTACTATGCAGGGCTTAATCTGGCCGCTTTTCTATACGGGAGTATTCTTCCTGTTGTTCAGCGGATTATTATCAATCTTATTCAAGTTTATCGAGAAAAAGCTCAGCTATTACGAGGGATAACCATATGTCATATTTAAATGTAGAAAATCTTAAAAAAAGTTTCGGCAGAAACGAAGTTCTTAAAAATATCAGTTTTTCGCTCGATAAGGGAGAGGTGCTCTCGATTATCGGTTCTTCGGGTTCGGGAAAAACTACGCTTTTAAGGTGTCTTAACTTCCTTGAGCGCGCCGACAGCGGTAAGATTACCGTCGGCGATAAGGTTGTTTTCGACGGCGCTGACGAAAAGAATAAGAGCGAGGCGGAGATTAGGAAAAACCGCCTGCGTTTCGGACTTGTTTTCCAGTCGTTCAACCTCTTTCCGCAGTACAAGGTAATTAACAATATTACCCTCGCGCCGACCTTAGCTGCTAAAGAACAGCTTAAAACCAACGGCGAGTATATGGGCGTTAAAAGCTTAAAAGAGGCTCAACAGCTAATTAACCAAAACGCCGAAATGCTCCTCGAAAAAGTCAATCTATTAGAAAAGAAAGACGAGTATCCTTGTAATCTCAGCGGTGGTCAGAAACAGCGCGTCGCTATCGCAAGGGCTTTAGCGCTTAACCCCGACGTTCTATGCTTTGACGAGCCGACTTCCGCGCTCGATCCCGAGCTTACGGGCGAGGTTCTTAATGTTATAAGAGAGCTTAAAGACGCCGACAGCACGATGATAGTCGTTACTCACGAAATCGACTTCGCGAAAAATGTCTCCGACAAAATTATCTTTATGGACGAGGGCGTTATCGCCGAGCAAGGTTCTCCCGAAAAGGTTATCGACAACCCCTCCAACGAACGTGTTAAAGCGTTTTTGAGTAAAGTAAAGAATAGTTGATAGGTTACAGGTTATAGGTTACAGGTGACAGGTGACAGTTTACAGGTAACAGTAACCGAAGTATAACCTATTAATTGCTTTTAGGAGAGCATTATGGATATAAAAAGTTATCGTGACTTAAAAGTGTGGAACAAAGCAATAGAGCTTGTAGTTGAAGTTTATGAAATATCAAAAAAATTCCCCAAAAGCGAGATTTATGCCTTGACAAGCCAGGTCAGAAGAGCTGTTGTGTCAATACCATCTAATATTGCTGAGGGTGAACAACGAAAGAATATAAAAGAATATATACATTTTTTGTCTATAGCAAAAGGTTCTAACGCTGAGGTTCAAACTCAGCTGTATATTGCTTCTAAATTAAATTATGTTAGCGAAACTGATATTAACAAAGCTATGTTTTTGTCGGATGAAATAAATAAAATGCTGACAAGTTTGATAAAGGCGCTGAGTAAGAGTTAAATCAGGTTTTAGGTTAAAACATACTGTAACCTGTAACCTAAAACCTGTAACCTAAATAATTATGAAACGAAAGAATAAACTGCTCGGTAAAATAAAATATTTTCTAAGTAAGAGCAAAGAGGATAACATCTCGGCTATCGCTGCTCAGTCGGCATTCTTTTTGGTTCTGTCAATAGTGCCGTTTTTGATGTTCGCGTTCGCGGTGCTTTCATATTTCAATATCCCGAGAGAGTTCTACGAAACCTATATTCAGGGCGTATTCGTCGATGATTGGGGAGATAAGCTGAAATCGATTGTCGATACCACCTACGCCAACTCTATCGGTATAGCCTTTACGACAATTATCGTCGCCTTGTGGTCGGCGGGTAAGGGCTTGTACTCGATAACCGACGGCATAAACAGAATCTATAAGATAGAGTATAAAAGAGTATGGATTATTAAGCGTATCTACGCTATGGGCTATACGCTCTTGATGTTCTTAGTTATGGTCCTCACGGTCGGATTGCTTATCGTTACCGAGTTTTTCGATAATCAACTGCGCCCGTTTATTAAAAACCTCCCTTATATTTTAGGTATTATTTATACGTTGAGGTACTTTGTAGTATTCGCCGCGCTATTACTGCTCGTAAGTTTAGCCATTAAACTCTATCTTAGAAATAAAGTCGACGATAAACGTTGGGCAAAGTTCAGACTTCAGCTCCCGGGTGTATTTTTAACGGCGCTTTGCTGGTTAGGACTGTCATATGGAATACGGATTTATGTAAAGTATTTTAACGGCTTTTCGATTTACGGAAGCCTTACGTCCATAGCGGTTATTATGATATGGTTTTACTTTTCAATGTATATTCTGCTCTACGGAATCCAGTTTAACTATATCAACCGCCGTGAAATCTATAATTTCAGATTCAGAAAGAAAAAAGTTGACAAATAAAAAATTAGATATATAATATTATTGGAAGTTGTCTTCGAGGCGGGGTGAAATTCCCCACCGGCGGTAAAGCCCGCGACCGAAAGCTATAGCTTTCGCTGAGCCTGTGAGATTCAGGCGCCGACGGTAAAGTCCGGATGGAAGAAGATACAGTTATACTGTAATTAAGCCTCGTTGAATTTCAACGGGGTTTTCTTTATGTTTAACTTTACACCCAAGACAGCTCCTATTATTTTTTAGGAGGTCGTATTATGACTAATTCAAACACAAAATCAACCACAACTAAGCTCGTTGTAACCGCTATGCTTACCGCCGTGGCGTTTATCTTGCAGTATATCGAGGTAAGTATTCCGCTCGTGCCGTCGTTTTTAAAGCTCGATTTTTCGGATATCCCCGAGCTTATCGGCGCGTTCGCTATGGGGCCTGTTTACGGCGTTATTATCGCCGCTCTGAAAAATCTGCTCCATTTACCGTTCGGTTCCTCTATGGCGATAGGCGAGCTGTCTAACTTTATTTTAGGAGCGTCGTTTTCGTTTACAGCGGGAATTATCTATAAGTATAAAAAAGACCGTATCGGCGCACTAATCGGCGCGGTAGCCGGTATGGCTGTAATGGCTGTTATAAGTATTCCGTCTAACTACTTTGTCGTATATCCTGTATACGCTCAGCTCTGGGCAGGCGGAGATATGAATGTAATTATCAATATGTACAAGATGATTTTACCCGTGAGCGATACTCTTATTAAATCGCTGCTTATCTTTAACGTGCCGTTTACGTTCGTTAAGGGACTTATTGTCGCGTTGGTGACATTTATCGTATATAAACCGCTTTCGGGCTTGATTTACAAGCTGAATACGGCTTTCACAAGAAAGCGCGCGCAATAGGCGCGGCCGCTTTCGTATAGTTATCGCTCGTGCGCGCGCAGCGTGCTACTGAGCGAACAATATAAATATTTTTTCTCT
>JAHKZS010000086.1 GCA_020626545.1 bacterium | reverse complement strand
TGCTTACCCGCTAAACTCGAAATCGCGGATAAAAACAGCGCCTTTGTCGAAATTTGCGAGGGAAAATTCCACCAGGTTAAGAAAATGTTTTTAACTCAGGGGCTGAGCGTGACATATCTCGAACGTGTGAAAATAGGCGGGCTGGAGCTTGATAGCAATTTACACAGAGGAGAGGCCCGAGAGTTGACAAATTATGAAAAAACTGCAATATTTATCGGCAAATAGCACAAAAAATTACGGGCGGTTTTGACATCGTACCCGTTTTATATAAAAACGAGTAGTAAACTTTGGTTATTTTACAAATGGTAAATTATAGATTTAAGTGTTAGAATATATATGTTGAAAAATTGTTATTTAACATTGGAGGAATAAAGTATGGCAAATGTAAGTTTAAAACATGTTTATAAAATCTACGACGGCGACGTTACCGCTGTTTCCGATTTTAACCTTGAAATCGATGATAAAGAGTTTATTATCTTAGTAGGCCCTTCGGGTTGCGGTAAATCTACTACACTTCGTATGATTGCCGGTCTTGAAGATATTTCTAAGGGCGAGCTTTATATCGGCGATAAACTTTGTAACGACGTTACACCTAAGGATAGAGATATCGCGATGGTATTCCAGAACTACGCTCTTTATCCTCATATGTCCGTATACGACAATATGGCGTTCGGACTTAAGCTCAGAAAGATGCCCAAAGAGGAGATTAAGACCCGCGTTGAAGAAGCGGCTCGTATCCTCGGTATCGAGCAGTACTTAGATAGAAAGCCGAAGGCTCTCTCCGGCGGACAGAGACAGCGTGTTGCTTTAGGCCGTGCTATCGTTCGTGATCCTAAGGTATTCTTACTTGACGAGCCTCTCTCGAACCTCGACGCTAAGCTCCGTGCTCAGATGCGTACAGAGATCTCCAAGCTCTATCAGAGACTCGGCACAACATTTATTTACGTAACACATGACCAGACTGAGGCTATGACAATGGGTACTCGTATCGTTGTTATGAAGGACGGTTTCATCCAGCAGGTTGATACTCCTCAGAACCTCTATGATAAGCCCTGTAACGAGTTCGTTGCCGGATTTATCGGATCGCCTCAGATGAACTTTATCGACGCTAAGGTTGCTAAGGGCGCTAAGGGTATTACTATTAACTTCGATAAGTATGAGATTCCTGTTCCCGAAGATAAGGCTAAGGCTTTAGAGTCTTATGTAGGCAAAGAAGTTGTTCTCGGTATTCGTCCTGAGCATGTTCACGACGAGCCTGAGTTCCTCGAGAAAGTTGACGCTGATACAGTTATCACAGCTAACGTTGACGTTACCGAGCTTATGGGCGCTGAGATTTATCTCTATCTCAACATTAACGGTGCGCCTGTAACAGCGAGAGTTGACCCTGCTTCTACAGCTAAACCGGGCGACAACATCAAGGTTGCTTTCGATCTCAGAAAGATCCACGTTTTCGATAAGGAAACTGAGCAGACTATTACTAACTAAGATTTTTACTCAAGTTGAAGCTTGAAAATTTGATATTGGAAATCAATCCTTTTTAAACGTACGCTCCCATCCGGGAGCGTTCGTTTTTGTATGAGAATTTATAGAGAAAAAGGTCGGAAGCTTCCGCGCTTCCGACCTTTACTATAACCTATTATTCAAAATTAAGCTCGTTGAAGGTTTCGTCTAGCATAACGCACGACTCGCTGAGCTTTTTCATCTCGCGGATATCAAGCGATAAATCTATCATTCTTACCGCGCCGTCTTTGTTTACTATACACGGATTTCCGACATAAACCTTGGACGGAATAAGCTTTCCGTAGGTACATTCCATCCTTGCGCTGACGGTGAGTATAGAACTCTCATCCTGCAAGATTGCCCTCGCAACCCTGCAAATTGCCATTCCGATACCGTAGTAAGTCGCGCCCTTCGCCTCGATAATTTCGTAAGCCGCGTGGCGTACGCTCTCCTCAATATCCTCGAGGTCGTCCATTTTATATCTGTCGTTATCCATAAGCTCGTCTAAAACCGGCTTCGAGCCGAGCGTAACCTGCGACCACGGCACAAACTCGCTGTCGCCGTGTTCGCCGATAACGTAGCCGTGGATATTTCTCGGGTCAATGCTGAAATATTCGCCGAGAAGGTAACGTAGTCTCGCCGAATCGAGAGTAGTACCTGTGCCGATTACCTTGTTGTTCGGGAAACCTGAAAGCTTTCTTGTAACTCTCGTCATAATATCTACGGGGTTGGTGGCTACTACGAAAATTCCGTCGAAGCCGCTGTCCACGATAGGCTGTACTATAGTCTTGAAAATCTCGAGGTTTTTCTGGAGAAGCTGAAGTCTTGTTTCTCCGGGCTTTTGACCTACGCCCGCGCTTATTACGACGATGTCGGCGTCCTTACAGTCCTCGTAGTGCCCCGCGTAGATTTTCATACTTGTTTTGGAGAACGCGAGGCCGTGGTTTAAATCCTTAGCTTCGCCGATAGCTCTCTTTTCATTTATATCGCACAAAACGAGCTCATCGCAGAGGTTTTGGTTCATAGCGGCGTACGCGAAACTCATTCCGACCATGCCCGTTCCTACTAATACAATCTTTTTCATAATATCGTCTCCATAAAATTTATTCCTTACTAAGATTAACACAATTTAGGTGAAATGTAAATAAAAATTTAACTGTAAAGGTAATATTATTTACCTATTTTTTTATTTGCAATTCCTTGAAAAAAACTTGCAAATATGATAGAATAGTTAAAATTGTACTTACTTATTAATAGTATAATATTAAGTGTACCCCCTTATTCGGGGATACATATTAATTTAATTGGGGGTTAGTAAATGGATAATCGAACTGTTGATTTGTCTTTGCTTGACGGCGTCCTCAAGGAGTACGCTCAGGTTAAAGGCAGCCTCATAACCATTTTACAGAACACACAGGATATTTACGGATATCTTCCGCGCGAGGCTATCGAGCTTATTTCGGAAAAAACGGGTATCGCGACTTCCGAGATTATGGGCGTAGGTACATTCTATACCCAGTTTAGATTCGAGCCTGTAGGAAAATATCTGATTATGCTTTGTCAGGGAACAGCCTGTCACGTTAACTCGTCTGAATTAATCTTACAGACTATTAAAGACGAGCTCGGTATCGATGACGGACAGACTACCGAGGACGGACTTTTCTCGCTTAAATGCGTTGCCTGCCTCGGATGTTGCTCGCTTTCTCCCGTTATGATGATTAACGAGGATACATACGGCAGTCTTACTCCCGACAAAACTAAGAAAATACTTAAAGAGTTAAGGGAGGCTGCGCAGTGAGAATAGTAATCGGCCAGGGTTCCTGCGGTATTGCCGCGGGTGCTGAAAAAGTAAGAAAAGCCCTTCTTAAAACTAATATCAACGAGGCGGACATCTCTATTACGGGATGTATCGGTATGTGCTATTTAGAGCCTATCGTTGACGTATATGACGACAATAATAAACTTACAAGATTTGTAAAAGTAAGCGAAAACGACGCTGAGAATATCGCTTCCTATATCGAAACAGGCGACGAAAAGTTTGTGGAGAACCTTATCGTTTCCGAGGAGGACAGTGAGTTCTTAACTAAACAGACTCGTATCGCTCTGAGAAACTGCGGTATTATTAACCCCGAGAAAATCGAGGCTTATTTGGATGCCGATGGTTACACAGCGCTTAAGAAAGCTGTCTGCGATATGACTCCCGAGGATGTTATCGAGGTTATTAAGACTTCGGGACTCGCGGGTCGAGGAGGAGCTGGATTCCCGACATGGTTTAAATGGAACGCCGCGCGCCAGAGCGAAGGCGACGAAAAATACTTAATCTGTAACGCCGACGAGGGCGACCCCGGCGCGTTTATGGACAGAGCCGTTATCGAGTCCGATCCTCATAACTTAATCGAGGGTATGCTCATCGGCGCTTACGCTATCGGCGCTAAGCACGCTGTAGTTTACGTAAGAGCTGAGTATCCGCTCGCTATTAAGCGTCTTAAAAACGCTATCAAGCAGGCGTCCGAAAAGGGTATTATCGGCGATAATATCTTCGGAACGGACTTCTCCTGTGACTTTACGATTAAAGCGGGCGCGGGCGCGTTCGTATGCGGTGAGGAAACCGCGTTAATCGAAAGCTTAGAGGGACATCGCGGTATGCCTAGATTAAAACCTCCTTTCCCCGCACAGTCGGGATTCTGGAGAAAGCCCTCTAATATCAATAACGTTGAGACCTTCGCTAACGTCGGCTGGATTATTAACAACGGCGGCGAAGCGTTCGCGGCTATGGGTACCGAAGGTTCCAAGGGTACTAAGGTGTTCGCCGTAACGGGTAAGGTTAAGCGCTCGGGACTCGTAGAGATTCCGATGGGTAAAACCTTAAGGGACGTAATCTTTGATATCGGCGGCGGTATGAAAACCGATAAACCGTTCAAGGCTGTTCAGATGGGCGGCCCTTCGGGCGGATGTATTCCCGCTGATTTAATCGATACAGTAATCGACTATAAGGCCTTAGGCGCTACAGGCGCTATCATGGGCTCGGGCGGAATGGTTGTTATGGACGAAAGCACCTGTATGGTAGGTATGGCTAAGTTCTTCCTCGATTTTACCGCTAAAGAAAGCTGCGGAAAATGTATCCACTGCCGTATCGGTACAAAGCGTATGCTTGAAATGCTCGAGCGCATTACTAAAGGCGAGGGTAAAGAGGGCGATATCGAACTCTTAGAGGAGCTTTGCTACTCTATTAAGGACGGCGCGCTCTGCGGTCTCGGACAGACTGCCCCGAACCCCGTACTCACTACTATTAAGT
>JAHKZS010000085.1 GCA_020626545.1 bacterium | reverse complement strand
CGCTCTAAAGCAAATCGGCAAGAACGCGCGGGTTATTACAACCGACTGCCAGAAAAAATTTGAGTTTATTTTCGAGCGTTACGAGGCGCCTGAGTTTAATACGGAGTGCGTAATTTCCACCGACGTCGCGGACGAAAAGCTTCTCGGCAAAAACCGTAAAATTTACGAGGGCAAAATTGACCTCTGTATCGACCATCACGGAACCAACGTGATTAAGGCTCCTCATAAATATATCGAAGCCGATTCCGCCGCCGCGGGCGAGATAATCTACGAGCTTATTCCACTTTTAAACGCGGAATATACCAAGGATATCGCCGACTGTATCTACACGGCAATAAGCACAGATACGGGTTGTTTCCGTTATACCAACACGACTTCCCGTACAATGAGAATCGCCGCGGATTTAATCGACCTCGGGTGCGATAACGGATATATCAACAAGGTTATGTTCGATACTAAATCCAAGCCGAGAATCGAGCTCGAAAGAAAAATTCTTGAAAATATGATATTCTGCGCCGACAACAAATGCGCTATTATCTATACCACAAGAGAGATGACCGACGGTTTAGGCGACGACGAAACCGAAGGTATCGCCTCTATCCCTCGCCAGATTGAAGGCGTTAAAATGGGAATTACCGTGCGTGAAAAGGAAAACGATTATAAAATTTCCGTCCGCACTAACGACGGCGTAGACGCGAGCGCGTTTTGCAGAAAATTCGGCGGAGGCGGACACGTTGCCGCTTCGGGATGTACTTTAAAGGGCGATTTAAAAAGCGTTCTCGAAACGCTGAAAACCGCCGCGGAAGAAACACTATGAACGGATTACTTTTAGTTAATAAGCCCGGCGGATTCACGTCCTTCGACGTAGTAGCCGTCGCGCGAAAATTAACTTCTCAAAAAAAGATAGGACATACAGGAACTCTCGATCCGAACGCGACGGGAGTTCTTCCGCTTTTGCTCGGAAACGCTACAAAGGCTCAGGATATTATCCCGAATCACGACAAGGAATATGCCGCGGGCTTTAAGCTCGGGGTAACGACCGACACGCTCGACATCTGGGGTACGGTTAAAACCGAAACCGAAAGCAATATAAAGCTCGATAAACTGACTCAAGCGCTCGAGCAATTCCGCGGAGAAATCGAGCAGATACCCCCGATGTACTCGGCGGTATCGGTAAACGGAAAGCGGCTTTACGACCTCGCCAGAAAAGGTATTGAGGTCGAGAGAAAATCGAGAAAGGTTACTGTTTATGAATTGGAACTGCTCGATTTCGACGAAAAATCTCAGTCGGGAATGCTCAGGGTAAGCTGTTCCAAGGGTACGTACATACGAACTCTTATCGACGATATCGGAAGGCTTCTTGAAACAGGCGCGGTTATGACGTCCTTAAACCGCACAAAAGCCTGCGGATTCGATATAGAAAACTGTATTCCGCTTGAAAAATTAAAAGAGCTCTCCCCCGACGAAATCGAGGAAAAGCTGATTTCTACCGAAAATCTTTTTGTAACGCTTCCCGAGCTAAAGGTTTCCGAAGCTCAGTCGACGAGATTTTCCCACGGCGGAGCGCTCGATATAGGAAGAACCTCTCTTCGCTCGGCGGAAAATATTGAGGGAAAAATCTATCGGGTAAAATATAACGGCAGATTTTTCGGATTAGGTATGGTAAAAGAAAACGAGTTAAAAATTTATAAACATTTCTGATAAAGTAAAACCGATAAAAATCGGTTTTATTTTTTTTTGCAAAAAATATTGACAAACGGAAAAAGAAGTGTTATAACATAATTGTACTATTTGTATTAATACAATTCACATATAAAGGAATGGTTATATGTTCAGCTTAGATT
>JAHKZS010000084.1 GCA_020626545.1 bacterium | reverse complement strand
GCGGTAATGTGCGTATGTGTATTCGCGGTAAACGCTCAGGCTAAATCCGCTAAAAAATATGTAAAATCAATCGCCGTAAAGAAAAAGGCGTCGGTAACAATCCCCGCCTCTAAAAAATCCGTAACGAAGTATTACAAGGTATCTGTCAAGGTTAAAGGCAAAGTCTCTGAAAAATTTACGGCTAAGTCCGGAAAAAAATCCGTCGCCGCCGTTAAGGTTGTCGGAAGTAAAATTAAGGTTACGGCTAAAAAGTCAGGCAAAGTTAAGATCAAGGTTACTACTAAGGCTAAAGATAAATCCGGAAAAAAGCTAAGTAAAATTTTAACGCTTACGGTAAAAAAATCCTCACCGTATCTCTACGGCAGGGAAATAGACGAGGGCGGAATCCATTAAATGAGTAACTATACCTATATTTTAAGTTGCGCGGATAATTCATTGTATTGCGGCTGGACTAATAACCTCGAGAAACGTCTTGCCTCGCACAATAACGGTACCGCTTCCAAGTATACAAGGACACGTCGTCCCGTTAAATTGATTTATTTCGAGGAGTTCGATACTAAAGAAGAGGCTATGAGCCGCGAGTATTATATTAAAAGAATGACTCGTAAAGAAAAGCTAAAGCTTATAGCCGGTAAAAATGACTAATAAAAATCCCGAGGAACAGAAAAGTTCACTCGGGATTTTAGTTTAAATATTGGTTTTAGGATGACGCTCTCTGTTGAACCGAGCGGTCGATTCGTTTGTATATGGGCTTAAGAGTAAGTCCCTGGATTACGGTCGTAAAGAACACTACCGTGTATGTGGCGCCTAGGATTATATAGTAGATTTCGCTCGGAACCATTTCTCTTGCGCTCATCGCAAGCGCTACCGAAAGACCTCCGCGTAAACCTCCCCAGGTAAACAGAGTTATAAAATTGAACTTACTGAAGCCGTCGGGAATTTTACCGATAACAAGCGACGACAGCGACAGACTTCCCACTCTCGCGATGATATTCGCCAGTATCGCAACAAGCGCGAGAATTATAACCTCATCCATTTGCAGAACACGTACGAATGATAATCCGAGCATTACATAGAGGAACGAGTTAAATAATGAGTCCGCCAATTCCCAAAATTCGTCGAATGTTTCGGCGTCTTTGGCATCTTCTGTAGAAAAGCGTTCGCGCAGCGCGGCGAAAAGAATACCGCATACAACCGAAGCGATCGCGCCTGAAAAATGGAACTGTTCGCAAAGCATATACGATAACGAAACAGCGAAAAGACTTATAAAGAAACGGAGCGTCTTGTTCTTCGAGAATTTGAACATTAAGAAACATACCGCTGTTACAACAGCGCCTACTAAGAGCGCTCCGAGAACTTCCTTAATCATAACGCCGAAAAAGTCGTTCGTAGAAGACGCGGTCACCATTCCCGAGAAGAATACGAACAAGGCTACGCCTACGCCGTCGTTAAAGAGCGATTCGCCCTGAATTAAGAATGATATTTTTTTAGGTAAGCCGAATTTACTGAGGATACCCGTCGCGGCAATCGGATCGGTAGGAGCGATAATACTTCCGAACATAAGACATACCGGAAGCGAGAGCCCTCCGCCTAAAAGCATAGAAGCGCCGTAGATTAATAGTCCGTAGAAAATAGTTCCCAGCAGTGTACATACAAAAGCCAGTACCGTAATCTGACGAGCCTGCTCCTTAAAATCCTTAAGCTTCATACGGAATGAACCCGCGAAAAGCATAAAGCACAGCACGCCTTCCATAAGGAAACTTTCAACATCAAAAACCTGAAGCTGTTCAAGTTTTTCATTTCCGCTAAATATCGTTGACGCGAAAACAATCAGCACGCCGACTATAGTAGCGAAAAGCATAAGCGCGATTTCGGTCGGCATCTTGGTAACTTTTTCGTTGAAAAAGCTCAAAATACAAACTAAGGCGATAATCGCGACAAAAACATAAATACCCATATGCATCCCTGCCTTATAAAAATTTACATTTCAATTGTAACACAGCTTGCTGAAAAAATCTATAAAAATATCGTAAAAAATCAGGCGGTTTTGTATATATTTTTCTAACGAGATAAATTTTCTTCATAGGGAGTTTTATAGGACAGTGAATATTGTATAATAGAGCCAACAATTAAAAATTGATTTCTACGAAAGGAGAATAGTTATGAGTTTCAAGATAGGTTTTAACGCTGAAGATAAGGAAAAGGTTTATACACAATTTTTGCCTGAGCAGGAAAAAGCTTCGCCGAGAAAATCTGTAGTCGAAGTTTATTTCGCCTCGAGAGGACGCTCGTGGTCGTATTATAACGATAGTTTTGATTT
>JAHKZS010000083.1 GCA_020626545.1 bacterium | reverse complement strand
TATCATCATACTCATAACCGAAGTTCCTCCCGAACTGAAGAAGGGGAGAGTGATTCCGATTACAGGGATAATTCCAAGTACCATTCCGATATTTATAATAGTTTGAGCGGCTATCATTATAAAAATACCGTAACATAAATACGAGCCCTTTAATTCATAAGCGTTCTTCGCGTTTATAAGAACTCTTATAATAATAACTAAAAGTATCGCGAGTAAAATTATACATCCTATAAAACCGAATTCCTCGCCGGCTACGGTGAAGATAAAGTCATTTTCTTGTTCGGGAACTATACCGAACTCAACTCTCCGTCCGTTATAAAGTCCCGAGCCGAATGCCTGTCCGGAGGCTATCGAAACCTTGCCCTGATACTGCTGCCATCCGTAGTTTGTTAAAGCGTTTCCGTCTAAATCGAACAGAGCCATAATCCTGTTTCTGTGTTCATTATTGAGGAAAAAGCTCCATAGTATAGGTAATCCTACCGCTATCATTCCGCCGAGAATCGCGAAGTACCTCGCCTGAACTCCTGCTAAAAACGACATTCCTATAGCGATAATCAGGAATACAAGTACCGTTCCGTCATCACCCTGCATATGAATCAGTATAATAGGTATGCCTACGTGAACTAAAAGGCTCGCCACACCGACTAAAGATGTAAGCTTATCTATCTCTTTTAAAAAGGTTAAATGTTTTGTAAAAGTTATTATAAAGCATATCTTCATAAATTCCGACGGCTGTATAGTAAAACCGCCCGGAAGTTTAATCCAAGCCGTATCGTCGGTACCCGAAACCGTTACTCCGAATACGAACACAAGTCCCGCAAGCCCGATTCCGACTAAAGCGAATATCCACCATTTTTTAATTATAAAATTGTAATTTACCAAAGATATTACCACCGCGGAAATTACACCGACTATAATGGCAATCGACTGCGTGAAAAGGTAGTTGTAAGTTCCCGCTCTTTGCATATCGCTTATGAGTAGTAAGCTGTAGACGGTAGCTATCGCGGTAAAAATCCAGAGAATCTTGTCGGTTCTTGAGAAGTATGTTTTAATATTATCAAAAATTTTCTCCAAACTATCACCGTCCTTTTTGTATTTACTTATGTTATTATATAAAATTATCCGATTAATATCAAGTATATTTTCAAATTAGAATTTATTATATATATATTTATGTTAGAATATGTCCACGAATGTTATTTTATGGAGGTGCGTTTCAATATGTTAAGTGATATTGAAATTGCTCAGCAGGCAGAGCTTTTGCCTGTTAAAGAAATCGCGGAAAAATTAAAAATTAAAGAAAGCGAGCTTGAACCTTACGGTCACTATAAGGCTAAATTATCCGACAGCCTTATGGACAGGCTCAGCGATAAACCCGACGGTAAGCTGATTTTAGTTACCGCTATTAACCCGACACCGGCGGGCGAGGGTAAAACTACTACAACAGCCGGACTTGGACAGGCTAT
Organism: bacterium; assembly: GCA_020626545.1. Lineage (GTDB taxonomy): Bacteria > Bacillota > Clostridia > Oscillospirales > Acutalibacteraceae > Ruminococcoides. The sequence goes on along the minus strand of JAHKZS010000083.1, from coordinate 3,060 downwards.
GGCGAAAATTGGCAAGAACGCTATTATCGCGTTAAGAGAGCCGTCCTTAGGTCCCGTATTCGGTATTAAGGGCGGAGCCGCCGGAGGCGGATACGCTCAGGTGCTTCCGATGGAGGATATCAACCTGCACTTTACCGGCGATATGCACGCTATCACCGCCGCTAATAACCTTTTGTGCGCTATGCTCGATAACCATATGCAGCAGGGCAACTCTCTCGGTATCGACCAGAGAAGAATTCTCATTAAGCGTTGTCTTGATATGAACGACAGAGCGCTTCGAAATGTAATTGTAGGTTTAGGCGGAAAGGTTAACGGCATTCCGAGAGAAGACCACTTTATTATTACCGTTGCTTCCGAGGTTATGGCTATACTCTGTTTAGCCGCGGATATCGACGACTTAAAGAAGCGTCTCGGTAATATCCTCGTCGCTTATAATTATAACGGCGAGCCTGTTTACGCGCGCGACTTAAAAGCCGACGGCGCGATGACAGTTCTTTTAAAGGACGCTATTAAACCTAATTTAGTTCAGACTCTCGAGGGAACTCCCGCTGTAATGCACGGCGGCCCCTTCGCAAATATAGCTCACGGATGCAACTCGGTAAGAGCTACTAAGCTCGCTCTTAAACTCGCCGATTACTGTATCACAGAGGCGGGCTTCGGTTCAGACTTAGGAGCCGAAAAGTTTTTAGATATAAAATGCCGATTCGCCGGTCTTAAGCCAAACGCCATTGTGCTTGTAGCTACAGCGAGGGCGCTTAAATATAACGCGGGTATCAATAAAACCGAGTGCGGCGAGCCTAACTTAGAAGCTCTTAAAAAGGGTATCGTAAACTTAGGTGTTCATATCGAGAATATGAGAAAATACAAAGTGCCCGTAGTCGTCGCTATAAACCGTTTCCTTACCGATTCTAAGGAAGAACTCGAGTATATCGAGCAGTATTGTAAGGAAAAAGGCGCTGACTTCGCGCTTTCCGATGTATTCGCTAACGGCGGAGACGGCGGTGTTGAGCTTGCTAAAAAGGTTGTAGAAGCTGTTGAAAAGCCCTCAAACTTCGAGCCTATCTATTCCTTAGATTTAACCGTTGAGGAAAAGATTGAGGCTATCGCCAAGAATATCTACGGAGCTAAGGACGTAGCTTATACAACTCAGGCACTTAAAGCCTTAAAGGAAGTAAAATCACTCGGAGCGGACAGCCTGCCTGTTTGTATCGCGAAAACTCAGTATTCGCTTTCCGATAACCCGGCTTTACTCGGAGCTCCAAAGGATTTCACAATAACAGTTAGAAACGTTTCACTTTCCAACGGAGCCGGATTTGTGGTAGTTTATACAGGCGATATTATGACAATGCCCGGACTTCCGAAAATTCCCGCGGCTGAGAAAGTTGATATTGAAAACGAAAAGGTAGTTGGTTTATTTTAATGGATGATTATTTTTCTAAATCGGTAGAAGATACTGAAAATTTTGCCGCGGAGTTTAGTAAAAAACTCACAGGCAACGAGATTATCGCTATGTACGGCGACTTGGGCGCGGGTAAAACTTCGTTTACCCGAGGTCTCGCGCGCGGACTTGAGGTCGAGGAAACTATCTCAAGCCCCACATTCGCTATCGTTAACGAGTATTCGGGAATTTATCCCCTTTACCATTTCGATATGTACCGTATCGAGAACTGGGATGACCTGGAGTCAATCGGATTTTTCGACTATATTAACAACGGAGTTATTATAATCGAGTGGAGCGAGAATATCGAGGGCGCCTTACCGAGCGAGGTAATTAAGGTTTATATCGACAAAACCGATAAAGAAAATGAAAGAATAATAAAAGTTGAGGGAATGTAATTGAAAATTCTTGCTGTAGATTCGTCTGCTAAGGCTTGTTCTGTAGCTTTGGCGGAGGATAATAAAGTACTTGGAAGTTTTTTTATAAACACAACGCTCACTCACAGCCAGACTTTAGTCCCGATGATAGACTCTGTTTTAAAGAATACGTCTACGGATATAAACTCTATAGACACTTTCGCCGTTTCGGCGGGACCGGGTTCTTTTACGGGAGTAAGGATCGGTGTGTCGGCTGTAAAAGGAATGGCTATGCCGCTTGATAAACCGTGTGTATCTGTTTCTACGCTCGAGGCTATGCCGTATAATCTTATTTCCGAAAACTGCGTCGCCGTGTGCGTAATGGACGCGAGGTGCAATCAGGTATATAACGCGTTATTCGATATGGAAAACGGAAATATAAAGAGGCTTTGTGAGGACAGAGCTTTGTCTATAGACGAGTTAGCCGAGGACTTAAAGAAATACGATAAAAAGTTAATCCTCGTAGGCGACGGGGCGCAGTTATGTTATAATTCTTATAAAGAATTATTTTATAATATAACGCTTGCTCCCGAGAGTCAAAGGTATCAAAATGCCGTAGGCGTGGCTCTATCGGCTTATAATAAAGAAACTGTCAGCTGCGAAAAACTTATGCCGTCGTATTTAAGACTGCCCCAGGCTGAGAGAGAGTTAAAAAAGAGAATGGAGGGTAAAAAATGATTGCTTTAGGTTGTGACCATGGCGGAATAAATCTAAAAAAGGCTGTTATAGATTATCTTGATAAGAATAATATAGAGTATGTGGATTACGGTTGTTACAGTGAGGACAGCGTAGATTACCCGATTTACGCCTATAAAGTAGCTACAGCCGTTGCTAAAGGTGAGTTTGAGAAGGGAATTTTATGTTGCGGAACAGGTATAGGTATATCCATCGCCGCTAATAAGGTAAAGGGGATAAGAGCCGCTGTAGTAAGCAACGAGTTCGGCGCCGAGATGACCCGCAGACATAATAACGCCAATATATTATGTATGGGCGGACGTGTAACGACTGAGGCTGACGCTGTAAAATTCGCCGATATCTTCTTAAATACGCCTTTTTCGAGCGATGAGGAACGCCATACACGTCGTGTTCAGATGCTTTCTGATATAGAAAACGGCTGTTTTGAGGTGAATTAAACTCATATTTATACGTTTTTTTACAAAATGTTACAAATATTAACCTTTACAAAACTTAATTGTAATAAAGAAT
>JAHKZS010000082.1 GCA_020626545.1 bacterium | reverse complement strand
TTAAGCTGAGCTGAGCGATTGAACCGCTGCTCTCGGCGGGACGAGCCTTAGGTTTTTTAACGGTAACGTCACAAAATGTTTTAGCGCCGTTACACTCGGCAATAATCTTCGCCGTACCCTTTTTTCTTAAACGTACAGTACCGTTACTGCTTACCTGAGCGACTCTGGTATCGCTGCTGTAGTAGTTAACATTTTCGTCCTCGAGGCCTGTATCGGCGTTAAGCTTAAACTGCTTACCCGAAGCTTTAACTACTTTGTTTTTGTTCATTGTGATTTTCGAAGCGGGCTTCTGAATAGAAAAATCAGCGTCCATATCGAAAATATCGTTAGTATCAAACGCCGCGACGCTTAAAGCGGATGTTGCGGTAATAGCGAGCGCTGCCGCTACGGATACTATAATCTTTGTTTTCTTCATAAAGTCTCCTTGCAAAAGCAAATGAGGTTTTGCCTTGGGTAAATCACTCCCGTAGGCTAATTTCAAAACCTTTATAATTCTTTATTGGATTTAAACAACGCGTCTATTTTATCAAACGAGGTGGTCAATGTCAATAAGAAGCCAGTATTTATGGGACTTTACACAACTTTAGTATCCTTCTTAAAATTCTTTTAGCGAGCTTTTATAACAAAATTCTAACAATTTTGGGCTGAATGTGTATTTCTTTCACCACAGAAAAATTCAATATTCTTCACATTTTCTGAAAAATATAGATTTTAAGCCGTTTTTCTACTCAAAAAACCGCGACAAAAAAGGAAGATAACCGCTCGGATTATCTTCCCTAAGTATGTTTTATTTAGTTTAGAAGCTGTCGTCGGAAGCGACTTCTTCGGCTTCTTCAACTTCCTCAGCCTTAACCTCGGGCTCAGCCTCGGGGGTGATGTCGATATTATCATCCGCAACAAACGGAGATTCATCATACTCGTCCTCGTTGGAACAAGCTACGGTAATATCCTCTAAATCCTCTATATCATACTTTTTAGTAATCTCGATAGTCTGGCTCTCGATAATCTTTAAGTAACGCTCACGCGCCTTTTTAATCTGGGCCTTAGAATTCTCGATAACCTTGAAAAGTTCTTCCTCGTTTTCACAGGTTTCGTTTTTACCGTTAATTTTATTATCGTAATACTTTTTACCTAAGGAGATATACGCGCGGTTAATCATCTCGCACTCATTTCTCATAACGGCGCGCAAACGGTTAAGCTTAGCGTTCTGGCGGTTTTTCTCTACAAGGCTTTGGGTAACGCTTGAAACCGTATCCACCGCGCAAGAAATTCCGCTTTTTACTGATTCAAAAAAAGTCATATCTATTTCCTCCGTTAAACTTAATTTGGAAACTATATATATTATGACAGAAAAACACGAATAAATCAATATTTTTTTTAAAATTACTTGCTCATTTCCCAAGTAATTGTTATAATTATTAAATAAACAAGGAATATGACAAGAAAGCCGCGCGCTTGGCGCATTCGCTTTCTTATAGTCATCGCTCGTGTGCGCGCAGCGTGCAACTGAGCAGACAATACAAAAATTTTTACTCTATAGGAGTTAGGCAAGATGATATTTTCCTTAACACTGTTATACTTGAATTTTATGTAATTTTCGAGTAATTTCCTATAGAGAAACAAACGGAGTGACAAAATTGGCTAACACAGGCATTATTAAAAAGAGAATAGTATGCCCTAAATGTAACGAAACTACGGTAGCGAGGTTGTTTACGAGCATTAACGTTACTAATGTAAAGGAACTTCGGGAAAAGGCTATGAACGAAAGTCTTTTTAAGTGGAAATGCCAGTCGTGCGGATATTCGGCAAGACTCACCTACCCTGTTCTTTACAACGATATGAAAAAACGGTTTATGATTTATCTTATACCTAAGATAGACCATTTCCAGCTCGCCGACAAAGCGCTCGAGGAACATTTCAAAAACCTAAAACATATAAATAAGCGTATAGTACCCGACTTCAACACATTTAAAGAGAAGATTTTTATCTTCGAAAGCGGACTTGACGATATGGCGGTAGAGCTTACAAAGCTCGCGATTTCGAAAATCGTAGCCAAAAAACATAACGTCAAGGAGATTAAAGAGGGCTACCTCTCGATGTACAATACCGAGAACAACACAATGGGATTTACGTTCTTTATAGGCGAGGAACGCACGCCGTATGTACAGAGCGCGAGGCTCGAAATCTACGGCAAGTCGGTAAGCGTTGTAAACGAGCTCGCCGTTAAGGATAAAAAGCTCAAGGGCTTTATCAGGATCGACAGAGAATGGGCGGAAAACATCCTGTACCGCTACAAACGCGGCCGTCAGGTAGCTAAACAGAGTAGATATTTGTAAGATTAAAAATTGAAATTTGAAATATAAAAAGTTTGTCGTGTAGACAGAATCGCTGTAATATAAAACTTCTGTTTCCGACCGTATAAATAAGCATATAGCAATATTGATACAATCGGGATATAGTGGTAATAAACCGGTACAATGCTTCTTCCCGACATTTATTTTCAATTTTACATTTTCCATTTTCAATTAAAAAAGAGCAGCGACGCTGCTCTTTTTTTTACGCTAAAACTTCGTTTTTAGCCTTGAATGATTCGCAGTCTACGCACTGACATTCCTTAGGATCGGATTCGTGAGTACCGACGGTAATAGTTCCGAGCGAACAGAAATTTTTATCGCAGTTATGGAACTTACAGTCGGTAACAGTACAGCGTATGCTTTCGTTAGCGAATGAAGTATCAACCATAATTATCACCTCAATAATACTTTTACCCTAAACACAAATAATATACTCACACAAGCGCGTTTTTTTAATAAAATATAGCGGTGATACTTATGGTATATTTCAGCTTATGTGTACTTATATTTTTCGCTCTGATAGGATTATTCCAGGTTTGCAGAGGAATAGTACAGGCGCTCTCAAAATCCAAGGACGATAAAGAGATAATACTTATAGAGCCGATATGTAAACATCAGGAAAACGCCGAGTATCTTTTAAGAAACGCGGCGTGGAAAGTTATGTGGATGGGAAGGTTCGCTCCCGATAAGGTCATATGCCTAGACTGTAATATGGACAATGAAACCAAAAAAGTGTGTAAGCTTGTATGCCGTGATTATCCTTTTATGGATATTTATACCAAGGAGCAAATGCACGAGAGAATAGAGAGCTTAACGTAAAAAAGTGTCGGCGCAAAGCCGACACTTTAATATTATCCAAAAAAGAAATCGTCGTCCGCCGCGGGCGGAGTATTGTTTTCGTAGTTATCCTTA
>JAHKZS010000081.1 GCA_020626545.1 bacterium | reverse complement strand
GTGCCGTTTTCAACAAGTCTTTTGCCGTATTTTTTAATAATAGCGTTCTGAGCGGCTGAGGTTTGTGATTTTAAAAGCTGGCCGTTCTCGAGGTAGTAAGTGTCCTGCATATCGCGCGCGGGGTGATGCTTCGGGATATTTAGCGACTCAAAGCACTCGTAGTCGGTTACAACCTCTGAGTAATCCTCTACCGTAAAGCCCATAGATTTAAAGATAGTTTCGCACTGTCTTTGCACTAAGGTTATCGGGTGATATGAACCTCTTGCGAGGTTAGCGGGAGTAGTGATGTCGAACTGAGGCATAGCTTTAATCTCAGCCTCAATCTCTTTCTCTTTAAGCTCCTTTGTCTTTTCCTCGATAGACTTAGCAACCTTGCCTTTAAGCTCGTTAACCCTTTTACCGAATTCTTTTCTTTCGTCGTTCGAAAGGTCTTTCATACCCTTTAAAAGTCCCGTAACGCTGCCTTTTTTGCCGAGAAAAGCTACTCTCAGCTTATCGAGGTCAACGAGGTTGGAAACTTCGGAAAGCTGTTGTTCAAGATTTTGTTTAAGATTTGTAATCTTATCGTCCATAATTACCTCCATATAATAAAATTATCGGCAGTATACGAAAAAAGCCCCTTTGATTTTTCAATCAAAGGGACGAATATAATCCGCGGTACCACCCTAGGTTTTTGCTTATAGAGCAAACACTCTTTTGACCTGTAACGGTGTCAGCCGTTGAGACCTACTGTAATTTCAATCTCACCACTCAGAAGGGAACTTCATTTCTTCCGCTAAGCCGCGCGCTTTCAGCCGTGACGCGCGTTCTCTTTACGAAGCTTTGAGGAAACTACTTCCTTCGTCAATGTGTTATCTTTTCGTATTTTACCATTTTAATCTGAATTATGCAATAGTTTATTGAAAAATTTTCAGTAATATGGTACAATTATTATCAGTTTTTTAACTCTATAGGAAATTACTCAAAAATTGAATACGCATTCAAGCATAACAGTGTTAAAGGAAAAACATCTTACCTAACTCCTATAGAGTAAAAAATATTTATATTGTCTGCTCAGTAGCACGCTTCGCGTGCACGAGCAATTACTATACGAAAGCGGACGCGCCGATTGCGCGCGCTTTCTTGAAAGGCGGATATAATAATGAACGATATTTTTATAGAACAGCTCGTAAAGAAAAAGAGAACCTTTAAAAACCGCGTTGTTTTCCTCGCGGTTATCCTTATGGTAATACTCGTTCCCGTAACCTTTGCGGCGTTGGCTTTAAAGCAGGTTATTATGGGGTACTTTTTTTGGATAGCTTTCTTTTTATTCTGCTTCGGTATATGGTTTATCTGGTTTGTACGCTCGCACCAAAACGTTGAGTTCGAGTACCAGGTTGTACAGGATACCTTAGTTGTAAGTAAGATTATCGCTAAGCGTAAGCGTAAAGAGATTATGAAGCTCGATGTCCGCACTATCGACAAGCTCGAAAAAGGCGATAACCCCGAGATAAAAAAGATGAGCTTCGTAAGGGTTTATGACGCGGCTGAACACAGCTTTGACGATAAAAACACTACCTACGCCGTATACCAGCACGCCGCTTTGGGCAGATGCGCGCTTTTATTCAACCCTAACGAGCGTGTTTTAAACGGTATGAAACCTTATCTTAAAAAGGACATCGTTCTTAAACTATTCTATAACCGAGGTAACTGATGTATCTTCCCATAGATAAAAACTTAGTAAAGTCTACAGTAAAAAAACGTCCCGCCGACAGCGATAAAACTACCGTCGGAAGCCTGCTCTCGATATGCGGCAGCTACGGTATGGCGGGAGCGGCGATTATGTCGTCCAAAGCGGCTCTGCGTTCGGGAATAGGACTTCTTAAAATAGCGACAGCTAAGTCAATCTATCCTATTATCGCTCAAGCTGTGCCGGAGGCGGTGTTTTATCCGATAGACGATAACTTTATTTCTGATTTTGACTTTATTGAAAAATCGAAATACTGCGGAGCCGTTCTCGCGGGATGCGGTCTTTCGGTCAATAATAATACAAGAGAACTTGTGAATAATATAATCAAGTTCAGCGAGATTCCGATTATCCTCGACGCCGACGCGCTCAATATCGTGTCCGAGAATCCGTCCGTACTTACGGAGAATGACATTGTTAAAATATTAACTCCTCACGACAGGGAATTTTCACGGTTAATCGGTAAGGATATTTCCGACGTTAAGAATAATAGGGAAGAGCTTGCGGTTGAGTTTGCCGAAAAGTATAACGTCATTCTCGTATTAAAAGGTCACAAGACTTTAGTCGTAAACCCGAGCGGCGAAATTTACTATAACAAAGAACTCGGTAACGCGGGTATGGCTTCGGGCGGTAGCGGCGATGTACTGGCGGGAATTATTGGTTCGCTTATCGCTCAGGGATTTGAGCCGTTTAAATCCGCGGCGAGCTCGGTTTATCTGCACGCCCTCTCGGGTGATATAGCTAAGGAGAAATTCGGCGAAATTTCTATGCTCCCGACCGATATTATTGACTGTATACCGACGGCTTTTAAAAGCTTAGGGTAACAGAAGTAATCTGAACCTCGGTTTTGTCGGACAGATTTCCGCCTACCCTTTGTTAAAATGCTCGGAAACCCGTCAGGGTTTCCTGTGC
>JAHKZS010000080.1 GCA_020626545.1 bacterium | reverse complement strand
TCTTGCGGAAGCTTTATTTGCCTTCTCCTTGAGGAGAAGCCAATTTTCTTTAAGCTTGCGGTTTATCCGAAACAACATCGAAGACCATCTGGGAGCGGATTGTACCGCCGCGGATAGCGTCAACGCACTCGGCGTCCTCGCCCTCTATCCACATTACTACCGTGAACTTATCTACCGCGCCCGCCTTTAAAGCGGAATCTTTAGTCTTTAAGATATCGTCGGTATCAACCCACCTTGTAGCGTCGGTTTCGGCAGTCTTTCTGTTTTTAAAAGTACCCTTGGCGTAGGTGTTATCTTTTCCGTTTTTATAAATCTGGATTCGAACCGCTTCGTCGGCGGATTTCGAAACACCTGTTACCGTCATAGTTGTATTATATTTTAAATCCTTTGTACCTGTGTTTTTGAGGTAGAATGTATATGCAAGGTAATTTTCGCCGTTATGCTGACCGTCTTTTTCGGTATCGAGACCTTTCGGAAGCCAGGATTTAGTAATATTGGTAACTTCCTTAACCGAACCGCCGTTAAGCTTAACAGCCGCGTCGTCGAAAGAAGCGGATTCGGAAAGTAGAATTGTCTTTCCGCTGTCATCGCCCATATCGCCGATTGTGATAACAAGGTCGCCCCACTGCGTCATCAGCATAGAGATTATGTACATTACCAAAAGTATTCCTAAAAGCGAGCTTAAAATTATCGCGTAACGTTTTTTGCGTCTCTTTGCGTCGGCAACCGCCTTGGCGTTTTCCTGCGCGTGGAAGTGATCGTATACCGCGGTGTTTTTATCCTTAGCCGCTTTGACTTCGTGTTTAAAACCAAGATCAGCAACCTCTTCGGGAGTAGTTATATTTTCAATTTTCTTCTTCTTACCAAAAGCCATTGTGTCACCCACTTACGAGTTGATAGTTGATAGTTGAGAGTTGAGAGTTAATACCTATCAGCCTTGCCTATCATTATCAACGGCGCTTTTATTATCTTTTTTAGATGTTTTAACAATTGAAATCAAAAGCTTTTCCAACTCAATACAATCTTGATATATAGATTTATACTCATTTTCGAGAGAAAATCTTTTTGCTCTGCCCCTGAATCGCTTCTGAAATATTCGCTCCTATACTTGTACCGGAGCGGAGAACTTGTTTTGATAAAACAAATTCCTTTTTATCGTTAGAGAGATGCTTAAATAAATTTACAATCCTTACAGCAAAATCAAAACTCTTATTTTGTGTAATATTTTCTTCTTTATACAGCATAACTGTCAACTATCAACTATAAACTATCAACTGTCATCAGCCCGGAGCGTTCTTTCCGTTTCTGATACCTACGAACGAAAGCTTAACGTTGAGGTTCGCTCTCTGGATATCGTTATCACACTCGGGATCTTCGCCCTCGAGCCAAAGTCTAACCGTAACCTTTTTAGGCGTTAACTTCTTTAAAGTGAATAGCTGGTTAGCGTCACCGTAACTCATTTCGCCGCCCGGTAAATCGAACGTATTTAAGGCCGTTACCTTAGCGCCCTTGTTAGGCTCGTAGGTCTTAACCGACTCGTCCTCGCTGTTAAAATCAATTCGGCACGCTTTAACAACGTCGCTCTGCGGAGCGGGAGAGTTTGTACTTACTCTCGTACCGTCGTTCTTACCGTTTTGCTTACCATTTTCATCGGCAGCTTCTTTAGTAAGATGGACGTGCATATCGCGGGTAGCGATGAAATAGCACTCAAACTCGAAATACGACTCGTCGTCATTCGGATTAACTTTTTCACCGTGTTGGTATGTAAAATTCTTGCCGTTAGAAGTAGTTACGGGATCGAGGATAATATCCTTGATAGTTTTATTGTAGTTCTTTCTAAGATAAGAGTTAAGCATATCGTTAGTAATAACGTGGGTATACTTCTCAATATCGGAACCGTGGTTATCCATAGACACGCGAAGGTCATCGCCCGTACTAATCTGGAGCTCAAAATCCTGAACTCCCGCGAAAGTATTAACGGTAAACCACGCGTATGTCGCGGTAGATAAACCCAAAACCGCTAAAATGCTCAGAGCGACAATAGTTCTCTTTCGTTTCCTGAGTCTTTTTCGATTTTTTTCAAAATATGTTTTTAAAGACACATTATCCCTCCTAAGCAAATAACGTATTTATCCCCCAAAATCCAAACGCTTCGCAAACACGTTTAGACACTTATATTTATAAATTCAGCTATATTATTTTACAATATTTTCTTAGCTAAAGTCAATAATATTTGTGCAAGTTTTTCTAATTAAACAGATTTTTGTGCAACATTTTTAGTAGTTAGTTATAGTCAACAAAAAACCATCTGAAATTTTGGTTAATTCGACAAAGGAATTATTTTTAAAAGGGTATTGACAAATGATATTTTTTTAGCGCTTTTGTATATTTTTTATTTTTATTTTTTTAAATTGCATACTTCTATGCAATTTTTCCGCGTTTTGCGTTAATAGTGTACAGCGCCTTTTAATAATTATGAAAGGAGTAATAGCTATTATAACACTTTTTTTAAACTCTAACAAAAGTCTTACCGCGGTAAACCATTCTAAGATTTACTACGGCGAAAACCGTATCGGAGAGATTAAAATAGTCGCCCCCGATACAATCGGTAACAAAAGCATCGGCGAATGTGAGCTTACGCTTTATGTGCTTTTTGACGACTACTATATAAACTACTCGCTCGGGTTTTCGGGGAAAACGTGCATTGTACCGATAACGGACGATATAACCGAAGCCGTCGGCGACCACGAGATGTTTATAGAAATTACCGCTGACCGAAAAGTTCTCGGCCGCACAAACTCGGTTAACTTAAGGGTTTATCCGTTTAATAACAAAGAAACCGAAATTATCAAGCGAGAGGTCTATATAGCTCAAATCGAGGAGTTAACCGAAAAAATAAACTCCGACGAGAGCGACTTTGAGGATATAAAATCGGCGCTTATCTTCAAAAATATGGACGTTGACGACGATACCCCTACGTCTGAATACGGAGATATTATAAGAGATATACCGAGCGTATCGGCGGAACGGTTCGCGAAGGTTATAGACAATTCGCTCACGGACACGTTCGAAATTCCCAAAGGAACCACAAATATTAAAGAGTACGCGTTTTATAAATCACAAATATCGGAGTTTATTCTTCCGTCTTCGCTCAGGGCGATAAACGCAAACGGATTCTCGAACAACTATAGCCTTACCGCTATGGATATTCCCGAAGGAGTTACTTATATCGGCAGCAGCGTCTTTACTAACTGCCAGAATATGATAAGCGTTCACTTGCCGTCCACTCTTACCGAATTAGGATACAGCGTATTTGTAAGCTGTGCTAAGCTTAAAACTCTAAATATCCCCGCAAGCGTGACATCTCTCTCTTCGTCTATGCTGCAAAGCTGTTATTCGCTCGAGAATTTGACCCTCGGAAACGGTTTTAACGCGCAAAATTTAAACATCGCTCAATCGTACAGTCAACGGTTTACAACGGAAACGATTGTGGGTTGGCTTAACGCCCTCGCCGACAGAACAGGTCTGAGCGCGTATACGTTAACTATAGGAACTACTAATCTGAATAAGCTCACGGACGAACAGAAAGCTATAGCGACAAACAAAAACTGGAATTTAGCGTAGGGAACTATTCCGTTAATCAAGAAAGCGCGCGCAATCAGCGCGTCCGCTTTCGTATAGTCATCGCTCGTGCGCGCAGAGTGCTACTGAGCGGACAATATAAATATTTTTTGCTCTATAGGAGTTAGGTAAGATGTTCTTTTCCTTAACGCAGTTACGCTTGAATATTTATTAAATTTTTGAGTAATTTCCTATAGAGTAAAAAAGACGGCTCACCGATTCGGCGGGCCGTCTTACTATTTACACATTACATAAAACTTGAAAAATCTCCCAAGGTTTTAAAAACCTGATTAAAATTATCTTTACGTTTGCTGTCGGAAAGGTTTTCGTTTAAAGACGTCGCCTCTCCGGACGAGCACAGAATATCAGATTTCCCGAGTTCTTCTGTTTTTATCGTCGGAGTTTTATATATCGCTTTCATAATTTCCTCCTTATCAGTTTAAAGCTTCCATACTCGCGGCGATTCCCGGAAGAGTTTCTCCGCCTTTAATATAATCGCCGTAGTAGGTTTTTCCGTCTTTAGTTTTTACATAAAACCTAGCGATTACCGAAGCTCCCTCGTCGATATTATTAACCGCGAGGGTTACGTACTTATAGGTTGTATCGCGGCTCGACGGATCGCCGTAGCCTGTGTTTTGGACTACATTGTTTTTGGTATTTTTACAGGATAAGGTTTTTTCGCCGTTACCGCCGTTATATTTCAGCGCGTTGAATACATTCGAGGTGTAAATTTCGCCAGGCTGTTTGTTCGGGATTTTTGCGGCTACGTATCCGTAATCCTCGACGTTAGCGCCTTTCACGATACCTTCATTTACCGTGGTTATGAAACGAATACTGTTTTCCGAAGTTGCAGCGTCGGCGTTCTTTTCCTGAGCGTTAATATCGACATCGGAAATATTGTGTTTTTTCTGGACTCCGAGTATTTGTACATTCAGGTAGCTTGTAATATTTTTTAACTCAAACCAGTTAGTTTCCTCTACATCGGCGCTTCCGCTGTAGTTGTCCTGAACTATGTATTTTCCGTCGGAAGTATCATCCTTTACGCGTATCATAAACTTATCAGAGGGTACATAGTCGAACAGCTCGCTTGAAAATACGCCGTCTTTAACAGTAAGACACGCGCTTTCGTCGTTATACACAACGGCTTTTCCGTCGGGCGCGGTATATTCGCCGCCGTCGATTGTAAGCGTTCCTTTGTTAAGAATCTCGCCGTCGATTCCGCAATTCTTGATTGACGCTGTACAGTTTTCGTCTATATAGCATATTGCGCAAACCTCATCCTCTCGGACGGGAACAATATTGTCTTTAATATTAACATTATTAAGCTCTAAACCCTGACGGCTTTTTGTAATTATTGCTCCGTATAAATCCCCGGGTTTAAAATTCTTGACGGTTGAATTCGTCAGCGTGAATTTTTTGTTCTCAGCGGTTTCGGATGAATTGTTTATATAAGCGTGCCTCGCGGTATTTCCGCCGTCCAGAACTACATTGTCCAAGCTAACCGAAGCGGAGTTGAGGTTGCTTATCACAAACAAATTCGTGTTGCTGTTTACAGCCTGAATGGTGTTGCCGTTGCCGATAATAGAAATGTCAAAATTCGGGCTCTTCGGTGTCGTAAAGCTGACATCATTCGCCAGCGAATATGTTCCTCCCTCAGCACAAGCCTCGGTAAAATCGGTTTCGGAATAGATTTCGGGTATTATTGCATAATATCCGTTATACAATCTTACGGGCGGGAATGAATTTATAATCGTTCCCTCGGAATTTCTCCAGCTTATATCGGAATTGGTTTCAAAAATGTTTTCGGAAAAAAAACCCGATTTTACATAGTACCTTACTATGCTGTTGAATTTATTGGTGTAGCCGTTTCCTATATCCGAGGTGTTATTATTCAGCGCCTTTTCGGACGCGTCAATCGTGCCGCCGATTAATTTAATATAAGTAGTGTTGTAGTTTTTTAGCTTTGAGCCTACCGACGGCGCCTGAGATAAATCGACAGTAATTCCGTATTTGCCCTCTAGCTTTCCGCCCTGTAACGTTAACGACGCTCCGTATCCTCCCGCGAAATAAGCGGAACCATTGGGAGCTTTTACGTTCGCCCCCTCGATTGAGGTCGTCATGTTGGTTGTAACCTTGCTTACGATAGCGTTTCCGTTTCGGGAAGCGATAGTTACTCCCGAGGAAGCCGTAAGCGACGGCGTGGATTTTTGGAGCAGAACGGCGGTATCGTCGGCGATAATGCCGCCGTTATCCGAGGAGCCTCCGTAAATATTCAGTTTACCCTCGCAAATAATTGAACGCGCGCCGAGGTCAAGCGAATAACCGTCCAAATACAGATTATAGGTCTTATTGGTCAAGGTTATATCGCTCCCGCCTGTGCCTGATGGGATAACGATATTACTCCCGAGATGAATTTGGTCGGAGCCCGAACAATTATTTACCGCGGTTAAAAGCTCCTCGTAACTCGTTATATTATACTCAGCCGCCGATACGGACACAGCCGTAACGGGTACAATTAAAAGTACAATCAATAACGACATTAAAAGAGCTAAGGCTTTTTTAGCAGTATTCATCGAAATCAATCCTTTCATAAAAAGCACATATGTATTAATTTTATAATAAAGACGGCTCGGTTTCAATTCGTACATTACCTAAATTTGTTTAGATTGATTTAGTTATATTAACTAAAAAAGGATTGGCTCATGATGAACCAATCCTTAGCTTGTTTAAAACTTTATTATTTATTAACTGTTACTTCTACGATAATTTCACCGGTAGTGAGCTTGTTGCCGAATGTTTTACCTAAAATATCGCATGTTTTATCGTAAATGAACTGCTGAAGCTCAGGTGTTGTAAGCTTAACTGTAACTGTGCCTTTGCCTTCGGCTTCCGCTGTGATAACGCCGTCTTTAACAGAAATAGCGGCAGATTCAGATTCCTCCGCTACATCGTAAGAGGAGTTTCCGATATCCTTTAACGCCTGAATAATATAGGCACCCTCTACATACTGCTCACCCTTATTAAGATTTATCTTAACGTGGAGGTTCCCTTGTTCGTCTGTGTAATAGCAGCCTTCGGGAACATAAATAGCGGTTGCTTCAATTGCGCCGGATTTTTTAGTTCCGTTTACAGCGTAAACTTTGAAAGCGTATGCTGTTGGATTTTCACCGAGATAGAATGAATATGTAGAAAGTTTACTGTCGCCTGCCTTAACATACTTCTTTACATCGTTAACTCTCGCCGAATAAACCTCGTAAGAAGCGGCGCCGTTTACAGCGTCCCAATTGAGAACCGCTGTACCGTTTTCAGTTACATTTACCTTAACCGCGGGAGCGGCGAGATAATCTACGGAAGCTTTAGCGGATTTAACGGAAGTTGACTTACCGTTAACTGCCTTTACAGTATAAGTATAAGCTTTTCCCGAAACAACGCCTGTATCTGTAGCGGATGTACCCTTAACGGAAGCTACTTTCTTTGTGCCGCGGTATACGAAGTAATTCTTAGCGCCCTTAACCTTTTTCCAGGTTACTTTTACGCCTGAAGCGGCATTTACAGCAGACTTGATAACGGGTTTTGTAAGTCTTACAACATTAACAGCCTTGGACTTCTTGCTTACTTTCTTACCCTTTACAGCCTTAACAGTATATTTATAAGTCTTTCCTGCTTTAGCTTTCTTATCTGTGTAAGCTTTTTTCTTAGTTGTAGTAATCTTTTTCTTACCGCGGAATAACTGGTACTTTTTAGCACCCTTTACCTTTTTCCAGGTAATATTAATTCCTTTAGCCTTATTG
This sequence comes from bacterium, assembly GCA_020626545.1. GTDB lineage: Bacteria > Bacillota > Clostridia > Oscillospirales > Acutalibacteraceae > Ruminococcoides. Next base: position 19,079 of record JAHKZS010000080.1, on the reverse strand, counting down.
ACAGCTTTAACGCCTGTAGGTTTCTTAACCTTAGCGGCGGCGGAAACCGAAGCGGTTCCGACAGCTAATGTAGAAACAGCCATCATAGCGGCAAGAGATGTACTGATAATCCTTGTTGATCTCTTCATTTTGATTCCTCCTAATTAATTACCAAAGTGACAATTCATTATAACACAACTATCGTATGTAATTCCATTGTAAATATTAACAAATAACCATAAACAATGATTTGTTGTTTTATAAAAAAAGAAAACAAACCGAGTAGTCAAAGACCACTCGGTATAGTTTACTAATTATTTTGTTTATTCTACAGTTACGTCTACGTATACAACGCCTGTTGTGAGCTTGTTGCCAAACTCTTTGCCTGCTAAAACGCATACGTTGTTGTAAAGCTCGGTTGCGAGACCCTCTTTCTTGAGCTCAACCTTGATTGTTCCTGTTGAGGGACCGGGAGCTACAGGAGTGATAATGCCGTCAGTAACGTTTACGTACTTAGCACTTTCCTCGTCAATTGTGATAGCGTAATCGTCCTTTTTGAGTTTGTCTGTAATCGCTTTACCGCCGACGTATGAATCGTAGTTGCCGTCCGCATCCTTTTTAAGTGTGATGAATACATGGAGGTTACCGTTTTCGTCAGTCTTATAGCTTCCTTCGGGAATATTAACGAAAGTAACATCACCTACAGGTAACATAGTATCGCCTTTAGCGACAACAGTGTACTCAAACGCGTTGGGGTTAACTCCGATAGTATCTGTGAAAGTTGTTCCTGTAGTAGAGCCGACCTTGATAGGACCATCTATGCCTGCGGTCTGTACGAAAATATCGTAACTCTTAGCGCCGTCAGCCTTTTCCCAGTTAAGAACTACCTTATCTCCTTCAATCTTATGTGTTACAAGGAGAGGAGACTGCATAATTTCGACCTTTACTGTAGCCGAGAATACGGAAGTTGACTTACCGTTAACAGCCTTAATCTTATAGGAATAAGTCTTTTTGGGTGTAACTTTTGTATCTCTGTACTTAAACTTAGTTGTTGTAGCAATCTTCTTGGAGTCGCGATAAATATAGAACTTCTTGGCTCCGTAAACCTTTGCCCACTCTATCTCAGCGCCGTAGTTAACCGCACCCCAAGACTTAAATGTCGGTTTCGCGAGTCTTACAATCTTAACGGTTTTGGATTTCTTACTAACCTTTTTACCCTTTACAGCTCTTACGCTGAACTCGTAAGTCTTACCGTTTACGTATTTCTTGAGTGTGTAAGATTTTTTCTTAGTTGTCTTAATCTTTTTCTTACCACGGAAAACCTGGTACTTTTTAGCGCCCTTAACTTTTTTCCATGTGATTTTGATTCCCTTAGCCTGATTGACAGCTTTAACGCCCGTTGGCTTCTTCACCTTAGCGGCAGCGGAAACCGAAGCGGTTCCGACAGCTAATGTAGAAACAGCCATCATAGCGGCAAGAGAAACACTTGCAATTCTTGTAGTTTTTTTCATCGTTAGTCCTCCTATATTAAACGTACAAATTATTATAACATATTTAAGCGCAATCACGCTATCGGTAATTTTCACAAAAAAAGGTGCAATTTCTGTGTAAATTAACTAAATATAGAAATATTGCCCTTCACTGATGAGGGTTTTACGTCTTTATCATCAATATCGGTGAGCAATTCGAACGTATTTGTTAAAGTTGTCGAACCGGCTTTTTTAATCTTAAACTCGGCGGTATATACAGTGCCTCCCGAGGTAAAGTCCATACCTGTTATAACGGAAGCGTTGTAATATATTTTACTGCCTTTATGATTGGTTATACCTGTAGTAGATTTGACTGACTTACAACTCAGATAATTTGAATCGAACCCCGAATAGCCCTGGTAGTTTTCGAGTACTTTTGAAGATTTTAGGTTGAGCGTAACGCTGATAGTATCCCCTACGTAACAAGTAGTTCCGTTTATAACGCATTTATCGCTTGATTTATGCTTAGTGTTCTTCTCAGGCGTAACCACGCTGACCTTAGCTGGGTTATCTCCTACATTAGATCTTGTAACTTCTTTAGATGCGGTTGTTTTACTCTTGGTTTTTTTAGATGTGCTTTTTGTTGTTTTGGAAGTCGAAGCAGATTTGTCGGAAGAAGCTTTCGATTCCTTTTTTTCCGGTTTAGAGATTATCTTCTCGGTCGCCGCGTGTTCAACAGTCGTTTCGGGAATTGCGGTAGTTACTATTTTTATGGTTGTATGGGTAGTATTTGTGGCTTCATAGTTAGCTTTATTGACGTTGCTTATAATCAGATAGGCGCCTACACCTATTACAGCCGCCATAAGTACGCTGAGTACAGTCAGCGTTATTTTTTCAGCTGTCGTAAATTTTCTTCTTTTCATTTTAATTGCCATAGCCTTTCTGCCCACAAATAGATATTAAAGTTTACCTTGCGCTGTTACCGTGGGTAGATAAGGCGTAAATGGCAATTAAGCCATCGCTCGTTGTCCCGCAGGGACAAACTGAGCGGGCAATATTAATTTTAATTAGTGTGAACTTTCACACTAATCAGCCCTTCCGTAATCTTAACTATTAAATTATAACATCAATAAAGTTATTATTCAATAAAAAAGCAAAAAACAGTAGATATTACAAAAAAATGTGATATAATTAAAACGATAATGAAAGGAATGACGCTTTATGAATATTTGCGTTTACTGCGCGTCCAGCGAAAAAATAGATAAAACCTACTTAGCCGCGGGCGAAGAACTCGGCGAAACTTTAGCCGAACGAGGACACACGCTCATTTTCGGCGCGGGTAAATTCGGGGTAATGGGAGCCGCCGCCAGAGGCGCTAAACGTAAGGGCGGCAATATCATCGGGATTATCCCGAGGTTTTTTGACGCTGTAGACGTTATGTTTGCCGACTGTAAAATAATAAAAACAGACACCATGCGAGAACGCAAACATCTTATGGAAACAAACAGCGACGCTTTTATTATGATGCCCGGCGGAATAGGAACCTTCGAGGAGTTTTTCGAGATTCTTACGCTCAGACAGCTTGACCGCCACAGAAAGCCGATAGCGGTTTACAACGTAAACGGCTATTACGACAGTATGATAAATATGCTTGAGAACGCCGTAAACGAAGGCTTCATGTCGGAAAAATGTATGAAGCTGTTTTTTGTAAGCGACAGCCAAAACGATATTTTCGATTACCTCGACAACTACAGCCCGTTTGTTTACGATAAATACGAAAGGTAAGGTGTAAATGTGACCGATTGCGAGCACTGCGCTCATTATATTTACGATGATGAGTATGAATGCTATATATGCGATATAAATCTTGACGAAGACGAAATGGCAAGGTTTATAACGGGAACTGTCCGGGACTGCCATTATTTCAATCTTTACGACGAATACAAGATAGTAAAGAAACAGAATTAATCCGGAAGAAAGCTTACGTTTTCTTCCGGATATTTTTCATCATCTCTTTCATATCTCTGTCAGCTCTCGCTCCCGCGGCTACACAGGCGTAGAGCAAAAAGATAACAAATACTATTACCGCAGATAATATCCACCATATCATAAAATCATCCCCCGCTAAAATATATGGATATTTTTAGCGGATTATTATTTTTTATACGGCACTTGCGAATAGGAATTTGATTATGTATAATAACCTTATGAATAATTTTTTTAATCCCGAACAGCAAATAAATATAAAATATACGCTATCCTTAGTTTCAGCTGTTATAAACGAAATTGAGCCTAAGGAACCTGACTTCGCGCCTGACTGGGAGTTTATTTTCAGCTTTACTCATACGCATTTTATTGATAACACCGTTTTTTACGCGATAGAAAAGCTAAATAACAAACCTCAACCCGAGTTGTTCAAAAAATGGCGGGATATACGAAACAAGTGTATTCACCGAAATATGATTCAACGTCAGGAATTCGCGGCGGTATGTTCCTGCCTCGACAAAAACGATATTGAGTATATGAACGTAAAGGGCTTTTCGGTAAGCACTCTGTACCCCGACGAAGCTATGCGGTATACGGGAGATTTGGATATACTCATAAAAGACAGGCGCGAGGACGCGGTTAAGCTTCTGCTCGAGATGGGTTATACCCTTAAAGAAAACGGAATTGATTACGACAGACCTCTTGTAAAACCGCCGTTTATGGTAGTTGAGCTTCACAACAGCTTATTCCCTATGTATTCGCCGTACCGCTCAAATTTCGAAGATGTCTTTTCTAAAGCCTCGAAAAACGATAACCGCTACACTATGAGTGGAGAGGATTTTTACGTCTACGAAACCGCTCATCTTTATAAGCACTTCTCGGGCAGCGGGACGGGAATCAGGTCGATAATGGATTTTTACCTGATAAACAAAAAACTCCTGCCGAAACTCGACTTTAGTAAGATTAAAACCGAGCTGAACAAATTAGGACTTGCGGAGTTTTCGGATAAAATATACAAATTAGCGGAAAAATGGTTTGGAAACGAAGATTACGAAAGCTTTTCGGACGACGAGAAATATATACTCACGAGCGGTTTATACGGCACAAAAGAACATTCTGTAAAAAATAAAACCAAGGCTAAATCCGACTCAGAATATATACGCGAGAGGTTGCTGCCTTCAAAGAAATTAATGTATGAGATTTTCCCTAATCTTCAAAAACGGCCTTTCCTCTTGCCGTTTTACTACACTTTAAGATTTTTCAGAGGAGCCTTTTTAAAACGAAATAATCTAAAAGCCGAATACAAAATACTTAAAGACGCCAAAAACGAGACCGAACAGTAATCGGTCTCGTTTTTATTTTTAAGTCGGAGTAAAGTCCGCGTCAAGCTTACTTAATCACGGCTTACGACATTATAAATTCTTTTCGGCACAGTTTAAGGCGGAAGCGATTACCGCGTCCATATCGTAATATTTATACTCGCCGAGCCTGCCGCCGAAGATTACATTCTTCTCGCCCTCGGCAAGTTTTTTATAATCCTCGTAGAGCTTGCCGTTTTTATCGTCGTTTACGGGATAATACGGCTCGTCGCCGAGCTTCCACTCGGAGCTGTACTCACGGCTGATTACGGTTTTAGGCAAGTCGTTGCCGTTTTCGTCCTTGCCGAACTCGAACCATTTATGCTCGATTATTCTTGTCCACGGGGTTTCCCGGTCTGTGTAGTTGACCGCCGCGTTGCCCTGGAAATTAGGCTTATCCAAAACCTCGTTCTCGAAACGAACCGAGCGGTACTCTAAGTTGCCGAGTTTATATCCGAAGTAAGCGTCAATAGCTCCTGTGTAAAGCACCTTATCGGCGAGCTTATCGAGCTCCTCCTTGTTGTCGAGATAGTCGACATTAAGTCTAACCTCAATGCCGTCGAGCATATTCTCGACCATCTTAGTATATCCGCCGACAGGAATGCCTTGGTAAAGCGCGTTAAAGTAGTTGTTATCGAAAGTAAGGCGTACAGGCAGACGCTTTATGATAAACGGCGGAAGCTCGGTACAATCTCTGCCCCACTGCTTCTCGGTATAACCTTTAATAAGCTTCTCGTAGATATCTCGTCCTACAAGCGAAATCGCCTGTTCCTCTAAGTTATGAGGCTCGCCTTTAATTTCCGAGCGCTGTTCGTCGATTTTAGCCTGAGCTTCTTCGGGAGTAACTACTCCCCACATCTTGTTAAATGTGTACATATTGAACGGAAGCGAATAAAGCTCGCCGTTGTAATTCGCTACGGGCGAATTTGTAAAGCGGTTAAACTCGGCGAATTTCGTTACATAATCCCACACCTGTTTGTTGTTGGTATGGAAAATATGCGCGCCGTATTTATGAACGTTTATACCCTCTATTTTCTCGGTATAGACATTACCCGCGATATTCGGACGCTTGTCTATAACAAGCACCTTTTTGCCCTTAGCCTTAGCCTGCTGAGCGAATACCGCTCCGTAAAGTCCCGAACCAACTATTAAATAATCGTATTTCATATTAATTACCTCAATCAATAATTCTATATGCTTTTATTTTATGTCTAACTCGTTTATCTTCAGGCGGGAAAACACTATAATCTCCATATATGTATTCAAGAAGTTCGTGATAGTTTTTTGGAATAAGAAACTCATCATCACAAAAAGTATGCTTTATTACGGGAGTTAACATAGAAACATTATAATAATCACGACCGTATTGTGCCCAAACCATATTCCCCATTAATTCGGTATTATTATATTTTTCATCAGCTTTTTTACCGATACCATCTATCATTCGGCACAATCTTCGATATCCGCCATATCTTATGTAAAGTATTCTTTTAAGTATTGCCTTTATCTTATTGTCTTTATAAAGACCTGAAACCCCTGTGTTCAGTCGTTTTCTGAGACGCATTTGCTTATCGAGCAGTTTTTGGATTTCATTTTCATCCTCAGGAAAATGATCCAACGGCAGTATATCGATCCATAAATTCAACCCGAATTTCGGCAGGATGCTCTCATCCTCAACTTTTATCGTAGTATCTATAATTTTTATAAAGGGATACGGGTAATTATCGTCTCCAGGTAATCTGATTTTTAGATTTGGATCAGACATTTTTTAAGCGCCGCGAGCTGTTTTAACTTCTCGTAATCTTTTCTGTCTACTAATAAATCTATATCATCATCCCACGGAATAAATCCATTATGTCTAACCGCTCCGAGCAGAGTTCCAAAAGCAAGCATATAATTAATATCGTTCTCTTCGAAAAATCTAACGGTAGACTTTAAAATTTCGTATTCAGCCTTTTGCAATTGTTCTAAACTCAAATACTTATTAGCCATTTCTGTTTTTTATACCTTTCTTTTTAATCTTATTAATGCTGATAAAAATAATCGCTGTTAATAAAACATAAACGATTCCTCCGACCGCGACCTGCTCGATAAAATATAAAATATTATTCTCTATAACCGGCAGCTGTTTTATAACTATATACATTACTAAACCAATCAAAGAAGTAATAACTAAAGTAGGGATGTATTTTGAAAAACGAATATATTTTCTCGCCATAAAAAACTGGTATATACATACAGAAACTTCCGCGAAAATAGTAGCTATAGACGCTCCTACCGCTCCCCATATCGGAATCATTACAGCATTAACTATTATATTAAGACCTGCGCCGATTAAGGAAGAAATAACAAAAACACTGTCCATTTTTCTTGGAATCAGAAGTTGTGTTCTCAAAACATTTCCTATGCCGAAAAAGAATACTGTTGTAACCAGCAGCATTAATAATTCTCCGGTTCTGTTAAATCCGCTTCCAAAATATATCTCAGAAAATAGATTTCCCGTCGCAAGAATTCCGAAAATAGCGGCGCTGACATATATCATTACAGCCTTCATAGCCAAATCAATATATTTATTGCCTTTATCATCATTAGAATGTGAAAAAACAGCCGTCATACGAGGTAACATAACTGTTCCTACGGCTACAATTAAAGATTGTATCATTTTAATTATTTTTTCAGCGTTCTCATAAAAGCCCACTTCGCTCATATTGGTCATATAACCTAACATTATTTTATCCATCATATTATAAATACTTGCCGCAACAACAGGAATAAATAATTTTAAATTAGGTCTGAAATGTTTAAGTATTCCTTTTTTGGTAGGCTTTATAAATATAACGAATTTTTTCATATACGGCCATAAACAGCATTGGCTGACAAATGTGCTGATTGCCATAATTGCTATATATGTGTATACATCTTTATCACTTTTTACAAAAATAAAAATTGCTACAACCGATAGAACCTTTATTATAGTATTGCGTATTACGGTTAACTTGAACTCTTCCATACCGAAAAAGAACCAGTTTATATCCAGCATAGCAGATAATACCCAAATACCCATTATAACGGCCGCGACTGTATCGACCGCAAAAAAGATAACGTATATTATGTACGCGATAATACTTATTGCAAACATAATAAGCTGAGACGCGTAGATTTCAAAAAACACCTTTGATCTTTCTTCGAGATTATCCTGCACTTCAGCGATACATCTGTTTCCGTAGTTTGATAACCCCAACATGGTGATAAACGTAAAATACATTGCTATGGATTGCGCGAAGGAATACGTTCCTATACCTGCCGCGCCGATTTTTCGGGATAAATACGGAGCTGTTATAAACGGCAAGACCAGAATAAGTATTTGATATATTGAGTTATACGCAATGTTTTTCTTTATATTATTTCTCATCCGAATTCTCTTTTACACTTTCTGACAACAATTTTTCAAAATTGATTTTAACTTTCTCATATGTAAAATATTCCAAATAGGTTTTTCGTGCATTATCCTCAATTTGCTCTAAATTATCTGATTTATACACGTTTATTATTTGTTCACTAAGCTGCTCTGTAGAATTTATATCATATACAAATCCATTAACATTGTTTTGTATTAGTGAGTATTGACCTGTACTGGAGGAAGTTATAAAAGCGCGCTTATACATCATCGCCTCAGTTATTACCACAGGCAGAGGATCGTCAATTGACGAACAAATAATAAGACTGCTGTTTTTATAAACTTCAGGCATTTTTTCTCTCTGAACCGCTCCGGTAAAATGTATATTACGGTTATTGTCTACACGGTCTTTTAATTTGTTTAAATAGCTGTCTTCGCTTGAAGAAGCGACAAATTGTATAACCGTGTTTTCCCGTATTTCTTGCGGAAGAAGATCATAAGCGTCTATTACCTGAAGCTGATTTTTTCGTTCGCAAATTCGTCCAATTACAGAAATAGTGAAAACATTATTCGGCTTTTTGTCCTCTTCTTCATCGTATAAATCCTTACAACCGTAATAGAATATTTCCGTAATATTTTTAAACTCGGGCATAATATTAATAATCCCGTCACGAACTCTTTCGCTGACGCATAAGATTTTTACGTTTGGCGATAATGATTCGGGAATTAAATCCGAATACCTGTCAAGCAGTTTGTTTTCTTCATGCAGCCACCAGAATATCGGACAATTTATATTTCCGTTTAAAAGCTTAAGCGAGTTATAAGCTACGACAGTATTTACAACAACAATGCGCGCGCCCTTGTTTTTAACCAGCTTCAGATATTTTTTTCGATTTAAATACATAGAGTACGCGTAAATTCCCGACTCTCTTGCGGATTCAATAATTTTTCCTGGCTTTTCACAAAGCAGCACCATATTCTTGCCGTCTTTTAGAGATCGCATAAGTTCAAACATAACTACAGGCGCTCCACCCGCGCTGTCGCCGTTATGACTTATAAAAACGTAAAATGAATCATTATATATTTTTTTAAATCTAAAATAATCCCGATAACTGTCAGCAAACCATCTTAAATGCTTTACTACTTTTTTGAAAAACACTTTTAGCATAACAAAAAACCTCCTAACAGTTAGCGTTGAATGTTTCTTGCCGGCGCACCAACCGCTATACAGTTTTCGGGAACATCTTTTAACACAACCGAATTTGCGCCTATTTGAACGTTATCTCCGATTTTTACGTCCCCGATTATTTTTGCTCCCGCAAAAATCTTCACGTTGTTTCCGATTCGGGGATATTTGCCGTTTTTCATTCCAAGCGTTACTTGTTGATAAAGAAAACAATCATCTCCTATAATTGCGCCTCCAACAACAATCCCGTTATAATGCTCAATGCTAAGTCGTTCTCCTACCGTAGCTTTATCCAAAAAATCCACACCGTATTTTACAAGAAGCTTTTTTCGATATTTACGGCAAAAGAACTTATTTTTACCTTTTGTAATCATTCGTATAAGAACAAGAACCCTGAAGTTCGGGTTACGATAAGCTAATAACAGCGCTCTTAATAAAGTCAGATTTTTACCCTTATATTTATTCGAATATTCTTCTTTTAATACTTTAATTAATAATAAATACATATATTTGCCCAAACCTCCAATTACAATGTTAACGGACTTTTCTTCTTATAGAGAATAGTACATAAATATATAACACCTAAAACATACGAGTCTTGCGCGAATTCAAAACGTCCGAACGTATAGAATACGCCTACCAGTATCATACAATAAAACGCGATACTCTTTTGTGTAAAAAACAGTCTCGTCCGATTATACACAGCCCTGTTAAACACGCCGTAAATAAACGAGCCTAACGCGACTCCTAATAAACGTCCGTCTACATAAAAAAACCAGAAAGCTGAAACGTAAGCATTAGCCGAAACTCCGTTACCTATCCATTGCCATTCGGTATCTGTATCCATTATCATTTTATATGTTGTCTGATAAAGATCAGGTAAACTGAGATGCACAGTATTTCTTAAAACATAATCGATAGGAGTCAAAAATCCGTTTAGTGACGCTACACCCATACCAGGTCTGCTTGTTGACGCGATCTTTGTCCATTTTTCAAGCATAATCGGTTGCATAGCAAAGTCGTAATAAATAGTTTTTATTGCATTTTGACCGGCTCTCGAGAAAGTCAGCATAACAAGAACAACGACTACTAAAGCGCCTACACCGACAAATACAAATTTATCTCTTTTAGACCTGTTTTTGAAGCGGGTGGTAATGGTTTTACTCTTATTATTGTTAGCAAGAAAAAATACACAGACAAAGAAAAACGCAAACTGGATAAACGAAGCGCGTCCTCCTGTTGAAAACACTTTCAGCAAAATAATTATTGAGGATAAAACGATAAGTAATTTATCTCTTTTCCCAACCCAAAAGTCAACAACGGTAATCGGTACAAAAATCCAAATAACCGGATTGACAATAAAAACTCTTAAAAAACTTTCTATGGATGATCGCGTAAATACATTCTCGTTTTGCTGCAACAGCTTCTGGATTTCATGCAAGTCGCTTCCAAACCCTAAACGAGTAACAATAACGAAAAAATCCTTAGCTAAAAACGGTATACAAAAAAGAAGAATCGCGTACATTAATTTATAATTAAGTTCATAATTATATCGGATTTTATTTTCGCTGCTCTTTTTTAATACAACTATTTTTCCGCCAAGAGTTATTCTCAAAAAATAATAGCCTGCAAAGAACATCGCTATACCGAGCATAATACAGTTGTATGTTTTTATATCGGGAATATACAAACGGTATAAATGCAAAGAGGACAAACCTATAATAACACCCCATAGTCCGCACATTACGGTTACGGGATTAAATATTTTCTTCTCCGTCTTAATGCCTAATGCCGCCATTCCCAAACATATTAAAACGTAAACAGATTCCATATTTATTTCCTCATAAATTTACAATCATACCTTTTTAACGGTTTCCAAATAATATTGCCATTCTCTGCTTAACAGCTGTATTTAGATTTATAAATCTTATATTCCGAGAATTCGCAAGTTTTAGCCTGCTTTTTAATGATTCTCTGTAGTGTGAAATATCTTTAAGCCATTTTCTGTTTTCTTCGCTTATAGATTCTCCATACATCTCAAAAATCTGATTCGCCTGGTTAGCAATACTTACTTTAGGTTCTTTAGTTATATCCTTAATGCGGCTCTTGGCTTTATTGACTAATCCTGTTGAAACACCTACAACATTATTGGAATGCTGTCTGTATTTCATTACAGCTTCGTTGTCATAAATCATTTCTCCTCCAAGCGCCAGGCACACTTCGCATATGTAGAAATCATGCATTACAATTTCTGAGGGAAGTGGTTTCTCTTTTATATATTCAGCAAGTCTGTTGGTAAAGACCATTGTACAACCAAGGATACCGCCCGCGCATGTAAGCGTTCTGAAGTCGGTTTTAGGCGTACATTTATATACGCATCTGCCAAGATCGTTAAGGTCTTGATCTACCAGCTGCGCGTTTGCAAAGTAAATGTCTGTTTTCTGAGCGTCGGATAAAAAATCTTTTGCTCTGGCAAGCTTATTATCTTTCCAATAATCATCCTGGTCCGCGAAAGAATATAAATCATACTTTTCACATTTCTTTATTAAGTCAATAAAGCTTAAAGCAGGCCCTAAATTATCGCCTGTGTACCACGTCAGCTTTCCTTCTTTCTGATACTTATCAAGAAGGTTTCTTGTATTGTCAGTAGAGCCGTCATCTCTTACAAATAAATCAACGTCAAAATCACCTTTCTGGTTTAAAATTGATTCTATTTGTTCAACAAGATACTTTTCTCCATTATAGGTTGACATCAAAACTGCAATTCTCATATTCTTTCTCCGGTTCAGCTGTTTATTATTGCTTTAAAACAGCTTTGTAGTAAGTACCTTCCAATTGCTCTTGTTCTTCGGTAAATTTATATGTAAGCTTATGGAACGGAGTCTGCGCCTTAACCGCGTTCCAGATATCCTCATCATATTCCTCGAATAATCTTAGCAGGAGAATATGCGGCGTAGCATTATCGCGCGGAACAATTTTTTTCCAACTTTCGGGATATCTATCAAGAATTATAGATAAAAAGTCATGGAGAAGAAAATAGTCTATCAAATCCTTGTTTTCATTCCAATATTCATAGCAAAGATATCTTGCTGCCGCAAGAATTTTATTATTAGTTTCCGCGCTCATAAACCAGCTCGATATATAGCTGCTATGTCCGTCTCTGCCTGGCTTTAAGCATTGAAAAAAGAATAAGTCGGACTCAAAAAAGTACGACGGAATATTTTCTTGCTTTTCCGTGCAGAGGACTGTCGAATCAATCCATGTGCCTCCGTGTTTTAAAAGAAGCTCTAATCTTAATAAATCGGTCATATGCGTGTTTGTAATCTGACCGCTCTTCCATTTTTCTAAAATGAAATCAGGAAAATCCACATACTGCGATATGTTTTCCATGGTGATAAGAATTATTTCCTTATCTTTTAAATTATCCAAAAGGGAATTGTAACATTTCTGAACTAACGCGGGCGCGTTTTCCATTCCCTGAAACCAGCACACCCACACTTTGTCGCTTTTTTTATGCTCTGCTTTTGAGTCATAAAGCTTTTCAAACTCTTCCAGTCTATTCGCGTATTTTTTATACAACTTCCTTTTCGCCTTAAGCTGAGTTGAAAGTCTTAGAATCTCAAGAGCGGTTCGGCTTTTTCCAAGAAGCAAAAACTGCCCCACAGCCGTAAATAACGCGCCGCTTTTAAAATATTGCTTAATTAGCTTTTTGCCGCCCTGTTTTTCAAATGTATTTTTTAATCCCATAAATATCCTTTCGGTTTGCTTTTTCCTAAATAATTATTTAGAAGCTGACTCTAAGCGGTTTTAATACTTATTTTTTATACACATTATAAAGGTGGTGCGGTATGCGGTCTTTCTCCGGCGGAAGCTGCATATAATCTCCGTAAAAAAACTTAAGAATATTATCATACATTTCCGGAACACAAAATTCATCTTCTTCAAATGGAATTATCTTTCCTTCACCAAACCATTCTTTAGGCATAATATCTCTTTCATTACCATGCCCTCCCCATGTAAGACAGCCTACAAGATCACTTTCTTCGTATGTAAAAGATTTGCTTAAATCGTCCAGCCTGTCAATAAAATAATTTTTTCCTCTGATTTTTGAATAGATAAAGGTAGGCAGCTTTAATATCATTCTAAGCTTTGATGAGGTTGTTCCTTTGGAAAAATGCTCTCTGGTCGCCAGAAAACAACAAGAGGAAAGAACCTTTCCCTTACGTCTGAGCTTTACCGCGTTTTTTAAATCCGAACCCATTCCGTCCAACGGATATACGTCGATAAAGGTACCTATTCCGTAATCCTTTTCATTTTCGACTTCTATTCTAAAATTGCTGTTGCTTATACGTGCAATATAATACGGATAATTTTCACAATTCTTCGGACAAAAAACCTCAAACGGGCTCATTTTTTCTTTATTCTTTATAAAATACTCTATCAGTTTTTCGTAATCATTACTCGGCATCATAATGTCGATATCGTCATCCCAAGGAATAAACCCTTTATGTCTGATTGCGCCCAGTAATGTACCGTAAGTTAAAAAGTATTTTAATCCGAGCTCTTTACAGATTTCGCTTATTTTTTTAAGAATCTTCAACTGCTCAATCTGATTTTCTCTTAAACTAAGTTGTTGTTCCATTTTCTACCTTTCGCTTTCAATTTCTTACGTGACATTCTACTATTCAAAATAGATATTACCCTATCTATTGTATTAATGTAAATTCACTACGGCAAAGCTAAAGGGTTATATACTTTACAACCCCTTCATTCGATTTTAGATTAATCAATCCATATCTTTTCGTATTTATCCGCTATATACTGCCAGCTGTACGCGTCGGAGATACGTTTTTTTGCTTTTTTACCTATTTCCGAAATCTCGCTTTCCGTCATATTCTCGGCTTTATCTATTAATGCCGCAAGATTACCGTCGTTCTTGTTCCAGTACAAAGCGCTGTTCTCCGCAACTTCCCGGTTAAATCCTACGTCAAGTAATAAATTCAAATCGGTCGAACCCAGCGCTTCAAGAAGGCTTGGGTTAGTTCCGCCGACTTCATGACCGTGGAAATAACCGTAAGCGTTCTCGCGGATTTTAAGCAACAGCTCCTGATTATACACTGTTCCGACAAATTTAATTCTCGGATCCGATTTAAAATGGAGCTTACTTTCGAGTTGTTCAAGGAATTTATCATTTACGTTAGTAATAATAGCAAAATCCCGCTTACTATTACTTTTCATAAATTCTTTTATCATTGTTTGATAATTGTTCTCAGGCACAAAACGACCTACAACCAAATAGTATTCTTTTGGTGATAAGCCCTTAGACTTATACCATTCCAGGAATTCTTTATCATCATCCGAAAGCTTACTTTTTCGGGTTTCGGCTCCGTAGGCGATAAAGGTAGTTTCAGGATTTTTACCGTTAATCCCCTTACCGTCATAAGATGAATGGATATAATTCTCTATATTAACTGAATCACATACTGCCAGATCGCAGTATTTTATCATCAATTGTTCGGACTTTTTCCAGTATTTTCGTATAGGCGCCGACCATTTAGCGCGCATCCACTCATGACCGTCAGGGTTCACATAAAGCTTGCCCCCGAGTTTATGGATTTTTTTATAATATTTCGATATCCAAGGCCCGATTCGGCACGCCATAATATAAACAATCGGATTCTCTATATTGTTTTCGGAAATATATTTCACACAATATTTCAGAGCTTTAATATCATAAATTATCGCCTGCGCGGGACCGACGTTTGGAAGCGGGATTTTAAAACAATGAGCGTTATTATACTCAAACTCGTTTTCGGAGATTTGTTTCGCTCCGTTGAGTTTGCTTTCATCCATATAACCATCGCCGTTAGCCTTACAGGCAATATGGTATTTTATTCTTTTATTATCTTTATGGTATTCTGTGAGTTTATATATAAAAGTTTCGTAGCCGCCGTAAGCTCCCAAGCTTTTCGCGCCTACTAAAAAAATGTGTTTTATATCATTCATTATAAATCAACCGTTAAACTTAAAAGTATCCTTTATTCCTGCCCATTCCTGATCTTTAGGGCTTAAGTTAAGGGGAGTTCCGTCACCAAGTGTATATCCGTCAGCTGAAGGTGTACCGTTATATTCTCCGATTATTTCAGGCCATTCTATACCGATTTCGGGGTCATTCCATGCCATACCGCCCTCGTCGTTAGGATGATAAAAAACATCGCATTTGTAGCAGAATTCTGCTGTATCGGATAACACTAAAAAGCCATGGGCAAAGCCTTTCGGAATAAGAAACTGTTTTTTATTCTCTTCCGAAAGCAGGATACCGCACCACTTTCCGAATGTTTCGCTGTCTTTTCTTAAATCAACCGCAACATCAAAAACTTCGCCTTTAATTACTCTTACAAGCTTAGTTTGCGGATACTGTTTCTGGAAATGGAGTCCGCGTAAAACACCTTTAGTAGACATCGACTGATTATCCTGTACAAAAACATAGTTCAGTCCCGCGTCCTGCATATCTCGCTGTGAATATGTTTCCATAAAATATCCTCTGGAATCACCATACACGGCGGGAGTTATTACGCAAAGTCCCTTAATTCCGTTAACGTCGCGTTCAACTGTAATCTTTCCCATTATAAATCCGCCTCCTTAAGATATCTCTTTACCGCGTCCTGCCATTTTGGGAGCGGTTCAAATCCCATTTTTACAAGCTTTGACTTATCAAGTCGTGAGTTCTCAGGTCTTGCCGCTTTACTCAGCCCGTATTCCTCGGCGCTGACGGGAATAACCTTTGTTTTCAGTCCGTACTGATTATAAAACTCGCAACAAAAATCATACCAGCTTATATAACCGCCTTCATTTGTCGCGTGATAATAACCGTATTTTTCGGTTTCAACCATATCAATCAGCAAACGCGCCAAATCGAAAGTATAGGTAGGCGTGCCTATCTGGTCGTTAACAACACGTACCGTATCGTGCGTTTTACCGACGTTAATCATAGTTTTAATAAAGTTGTTGCCGTTAAGTCCGAACACCCACGCTATACGTACGATAAAGAATTTTTCGAGTGTTTTTGAGACAACTGTCTCTCCATCGAGCTTACTTTGTCCGTAAACATTCAGCGGCTCGAAGCACTTATCGTCGGGCTCCCACGGACGCTCGCCTTTTCCGTTAAAAACATAGTCCGTGGAAATATATAGCATTTTTGCGTCAACTGATTTTGCCGCAATCGCTATATTATCCGTTCCGTTTACGTTAACAGCCTGAACAATTCCGCGGTTTTCTTCATCCTCGGCGGCGTCAACCGCAGTCCATGCGGCACAATGTACAACCGCGTCGGGCTTAATTCTTTCAATTACCTCAAAAACTGCTTCTCGATCCGTAATATCCAACTGAACATACGAAACTGTACCTTCTTTACCCGAACACTCCGATTGAATATCTGAAGCTGTAACCTCATATCCGCGCTTTACGAGCTCGTTAGTTACATCATAGCCTAATTGTCCGTTTACTCCTGTAACAAATACTTTCATAGTTACCTGTTTCCATACATCTCCTCATAATAATTCTGGTACTCGCCGCTGATGATTTCCTGCCACCAGGGTTTATTATCAAGATACCACTGAATTGTTTTCTTTATGCCGTCCTCGAACTTTGTCTCTGGCAGCCAGCCAAGCTCGTTATGGATTTTGGTCGGGTCAATCGCGTAGCGAAGGTCGTGACCTTTTCTGTCCGTAACATATGTAATCAGGCTCTCGGGTTTATTGAGCTCCTTGCAGATAAGCTTAACTATGTCAATATTCGCCATCTCGTTGTGACCGCCGACATTGTAGACCTCGCCTGCCCTGCCGTTGTGGATAATGAGGTCAATCGCTTTGCAGTGATCCTCAACGTACAGCCAGTCGCGCACATTCTCACCCTTGCCGTAGACAGGCAGAGGTTTATCCGCGAGAGCGTTCGCAATCATAAGCGGAATCAGCTTCTCGGGGAAGTGATACGGGCCGTAGTTGTTGGAACAACGGCTGATTGTGACAGGCAGTCCGTAAGTTCTGTGATACGCGAGGACAAGTAAGTCAGCACCCGCCTTTGACGAGCTGTAGGGGCTGCTTGTGTGAATCGGAGTTTCCTCAGTGAAGAACAGGTCGGGACGGTCGAGCGGCAAGTCGCCGTAAACCTCGTCCGTGCTTACCTGATGATAACGCTTTATACCGTATTTACGGCATGCGTCCATCAACACCTGTGTACCGAGTATATTAGTCTGTAAAAAAATTTCGGGATTCTCGATTGAACGGTCAACATGGCTCTCAGCAGCAAAATTCACTACAACATCAGGTTTCTCATCTTCAAAAATTTTGTAGACGCCTTCCCTATCACAAATATCAGTCTTATAAAACTTAAAACTCGGATTTTCAAGTGCCTCTTTAAGCGTAGAAAGATTACCCGCATAGGTCAACTTGTCCACACAGATAATCTTGTAATCCGGATGCTGTTTTAACATATAATAAACGAAGTTAGAGCCGATAAAGCCCGCTCCGCCTGTAACAATAATATTCATTTTATAAATATCCACGTCAAGCGTGGACGTTCCTTTCTAAAATATGCTATCCCCGTACATATGGAATTATAGGAAGTTTTGGATAAAGAGGATAGGTTCATCGAATTTTATGCATCTATGTATTTTCCATCTATAACGTCTTTGAGGTACTCGCCGTACTGGTTTTTCTTGAGCACTTCATAGGACTTCATAATCTGTTCTTTATCAATCCAGCCGTTCAGATACGCGATTTCCTCAAGGCACGCGATCTTGCGATGCTGATGTTTTTCCATTGTATAAACAAAGTTTGTCGCGTCAACTAGCGAATCGTGAGTGCCTGTATCGAGCCAGGTAAATCCCTGCCCGAGCAACTCAACATTGAGTTCTCCGTTCTCGAGATATATACGGTTGAGGTCGGTGATTTCTAACTCTCCGCGAGCTGAAGGTTTCAGATTTCTCGCGTACTCAACAACCCTGTTGTCATAGAAGTACAAGCCCGTTACGCAGTAATTTGTTTTCGGATGAGCGGACTTTTCCTCAATAGAAATCGCCTTTCCGTCCTTGTCGAACTCGACAATGCCGAAGCGCTCCGGATCGTCAACATAGTATCCGAACACTGTAGCTCCGCTTTCCTGAGACGCGGCTTTTCTGAGACGCTTCTTTAGTCCGTGTCCCGCGAAGATATTATCGCCAAGCACCATAGCGACGCTGTCACTTCCGATAAAATCAGCTCCGATTATAAACGCCTGAGCAAGCCCGTCGGGACTCGGCTGAACAGCATATGAGAGATCCAGACCAAACTGACTGCCGTCACCGAAAAGCTCTCTAAAACGAGGCGTGTCATCTGGAGTTGATATAATCAGAATCTCTCTGATTCCCGCGTCCATCAAAACCGACATTGGATAGTAAATCATCGGCTTGTCATACACAGGAAGCAACTGTTTACTTGTTACTGTCGTCAGCGGATAAAGCCTTGTACCCGACCCGCCCGCGAGTATAATACCCTTCATTTCTTTAACCACACTCCTTTAAAAAACATTTACATTGATCCTTCTCTTTTAAATACCGTCAAAACGGTTTTACAGAGGATTTTTAAGTCGAGAGTAAGGCTCCAGTCGCGTATATACTGCGTGTCGAGTTCAACTACTTTTTCGAAGTCGGTTATCTTACTTCTACC
>JAHKZS010000079.1 GCA_020626545.1 bacterium | reverse complement strand
CATACCGTTTATGAGCGAATGAATATCTACCGAAGTAATATTACCGCCACTGTTATAATTATATACAAAATATTTATTGGCATTCTTGTCAGCACATTCCTGGAGCTGATTCAAGCTGTCATATTTGTATTCAGCAATTGTATTGGTACCTTCACATATCTCAGTAATGTTTCCGTTTTTGTCGTATGAATAAGAATACTCTACGAGCGGAGTTTCATCATTACCTAGCTTATAAATCATTTGGTTCACGTTGTTAGTAGTGCGGTGTGTAGGGTTATTATCATTATCCAAGACGTTTTTATAAGAATAATTTACGCTAAACTTAGGAGAATTGTCAACCTTGGTCGTCACATTAGTTGTACGTCCGAAATCATCTGTGCTACTCGTTATTTTGGCGTTACCGTTTTGTACAAAGGACTTTCCGTCATCGTCGGTGCCGTTCGTAATCGTACGCTCGGAGCCGTTAATAGTTGTTTTTTCAGTATCGCCCTCTACTACTCTGAGCAAGCTGCCGCCGGAGGATATAAGATATTTATACAGAAGATTTCCGTTACAGTCATAGCAATACTCGGTAGTTTCGCCCGATTTCCCGTCTACAAACTTCGTAACCTGATTCTTTTTATTATACTTATATGAAGCGAGAGTTACAGTGTTATTATTCGCCTCAGTTGTTACACTCGTGATTCTTCCGTAGTCATCATAATGATAATCGAGGGAATAGCCGTTGCCGTAGGTTGCGTTCGATACGTTACCGTAATTGTTGTAGGTATACGTAATCAAAGCCTGTGAGCCGACTTTTACGGACGTAGGCTCGCCGTAATTGTTGTAGGTATAGTTGTAGTCAAAACCATGGTGGGTAGTTTTTGAAAGTTCGTTATAAGAGTTGTAGGTATAGGTGTTCGAATATGTTGTGTTTTCATCAACAGCTGTTACCGACAAGAGATTATTATGCACGTCGTAGGAATAGGAAGTGGAATTGCCTCTGCCGTCTTTTATCTTAGTAGTGTTTCCGTCGTCGTCGCGCTCATATTCTGTGGTATTACCCGCTTCGTCAATTTCAGCAGTAATATAGTTACCATTCGGATCATATGTCGCCTGTGTGCGCATATACTCATCGTCCGTATTGACGCTTTCAGTAGTTATTTCTTCGTCAAGAAGTGTATCTTCATTTTCTGGTTCAGAAACTACCGCCTCTGTAGTTTCAGGTTCGGCAGTTGTATCTGTTACGGACGGATTGGTTGCTTCAGGATCTGTTGTTTCGGGTTCAGTAGTTTCAGTGGTAGAGGGTTGCTCCTGTGAAACGCCATTATAAGCAAGGTTTAACATAGCGTTCTTTATTTCCATCTTATTCTTATTATAGCCATAAACGAACGCAAAAGCAACACTTTCGACAGTTTTTTCTGAATCATTTGGAGTTACAGAAAGAGAAATATTCTGCATTGCGTCTACACATGCGTTAAACGCCTGATAATGGTCTTCAGTATAGCCTGCGTCTCCATCGTATTTTATCTTTAGAGCTATACCGAATGTACGGTATTCAGAATTAAGAGGAACTGAATTTGCCTTTGCGCTTCCCGAAATCACAAAGGAAACATCTTTCTTATTCACAGGTACTTCCTGATATATGTATTTGTTGCAGGATATTGTTTGAGGCTCGTTACCTTCATCACCTGAGCTTTCAGGGGCTGTTGACGTTTCTTCAGGTTCGGTCGCATTGTTATTAACTTCATAGGTGCGCTTATAAGTACGAGTTACAAATCCTTGCTCGGTTTTAACTACGTTGCCGTGGGTGTTTTTCTCCTCTACTACATCGTTTAAAATGGTCTCTGTTTCTATTGCTGTATATGTTTCGACATTTGGTTCTTCTGTTGTTTCTTGTGTACTTGTAGTTGAATCAGGCTCGGCTGAGGTTGTTTCCTCTGTGGGCGAGGGCTCGCCGCCGCTGCCGTTGATCATTGCCTTTTGGTCGTTTACTGTAATGGTATTATCGTCCTGAGTTTTCCAGTTGCTTGTTGATGAGAAGTCACTATTAGAGAGTGCGTTATAATCATTAGCCACGCTTCCCTTCTCAAGCTGCATACAATCGAACCATGCTGTACCCGTAGCATTATACAGACCGAAAGATACCTTGTAATAATAATTATTACATACTTCGGGTATTTGGACAGTTACGGAAATTCTTTGCCATTCCATTCCGTTTAAATTATTTACAATTGCAGGGCTGATTACTTCTATTTCTCTCGGTCCCGGTTGTTTAAACGCTTCAAGTCTTACAATCGCGCCGCCTTTGGTATCTCTGTTTCCCTTTTTAACCTTGTCAAGTTTTACATAGGCAGAAAGTGTTACTGTTTTTCCAGCGAGATCTTCAATTCTTTTTTGATACTTCGCAACTGTAAAGAACTGGGAGTTACCGTCGTTTTGCACTTTTATAGATTTACTACCTAAATATGATACTGTATCGTCAATAGTGACAGTTCCCTTATCGCTTGTCACTCCGTCAATAGCTTCTGCTTTTGAATAGTATACTTCTGTAGCAGGTGATGATGCAATACTGTTTATTTCGTTAGTGTTCCCAAGATAATTTTTGGTGTAAGAATCAGCTCCTGTATTTATTGACAGGCTTGATGAATTGTTTGCTGTTGTTATCATGCCATTGGCGTTCAAAACGGATACTGTGTTTCCGTAATTATCAAATGTGTAAGTTTCTTTTTTATCTTCATTTCCGTTTTCATAGAACTCGGTTCTGTTTTCGTCAGGATAATTTACCGACAAAACTGTCCGTGAAGTGCCGTTTTTTCCGAGTTCTGTTATACTGCCAACTTTATCACCAGTATAATCACATGTTGCTCCGCCTCCCAAGGCTGCTCCGTCCTCGTTATAATATCTGACTTCTATTAATTTAGAATCATTAGAATATGACTCATAATAGAAGTTGGTTGCTTTTCCGTCAACTGCTGTGAAACGTGCTATCTTCGATGTTCCGCTGTAGTATACAAAATACATATACTTATCATTAGGTGTCTTGATCCTACTTATGTAATTATCGTTAGTACGGTAAACTTTGTAATCACCTAGAGATGACGTGATATCAGTTATATATCCGGCGTCATTATATGTATAACTTATTGTATTGCTTTCGTTATCGTTGCTCTTTTCATTTTTTAATTTGTAAATATCTGAATTATCTACTATTTGATATGTTTGTGTAATAGAATCATTATCTATAGTTATTTTATTTGTTGTATGGTCTCTTTTCAGCGAAAGCCCTAAATCGTCTTCGTCTGACAATTCTTCATCTTGATTGTCATCATTGTTTTCTCTTTTGAAATAATGGTCTACTCCGTTCGCATCAATGTATTTATAATAATTATTGTCTTTGCTTATGGTTTGATTAAATGAATAATGCCAGCCATAGCCTGTTTGCTCATTCATGGCATTTCGAGCACTGTGGTATGTTGCAAAAACACTTAAGGGCAAACGGGCGGTATTTTCCTCAAAAAAGCTTTGGCTAACACTTAACGAACCTGTGTAATCGCATACGGATAAAACCGCATCCCGACCGCATTGTACAGTATGAGATGTGAGATTTTTTTCTAAACCTGTATATTCTTTGTATTTAACTACATATGTTGGTCTTTTACTAGGATAATAACATGCATCCCCCCCAAAAACCGTAAAATCACTATTACTTTTAAGGTAAACTCCGTTATTATCCAATGTTCCGTTTGTCCATTTTTTGAAAACTTTGGTAACATCAAACGTGACTTCGCTTTCGCTTTGGTTTTTTGTAGATGCGTAATCTATGATTTCTGAATCGTAGGACACATTATTAT